>CANRVK010000031.1 GCA_947643285.1 uncultured Eubacteriaceae bacterium | reverse complement strand
CTTCTTATGGAATACTTCCTTGCCTCCGCTGGTTGGTTGGCTGTTCTACTTTTTGAAAAGCTTTTGGAAAGTGAATGTTACAATAACTTACGAAATTTCAGGGAGAAGATACGCAGAAGTAATTCTCAAAAAGTTAGGATTTATATAGCTTTTAGAGTTTTGTAATTGCCTATACAATATTTGGAAAGAACACATATTTTTTCCCTTTCTGAATATAGTGTAATGATAAGATATGCTTATTTTTCAGATTATATTTGAGAGATAATATAAGAATGGGGGAAATAAAATGTTAAAAAAGATTGTAACTTTTTTTTCTGGACATAAATATATTGTGGGTATTTCTTTTTTATTGATAGCAGCTTATCTTGTTTTTATAAATCCTGATAGTATTTCAGTAGGGAATAATTCTATAGGTAATCGAGAACTCCCTATTTATTCTGTAGATACTTCTCAAAAAAAAGTAGCACTTTCTTTTGACGCTGCTTGGGAGGGCAGTTTGTTGCGGAACGGCAAATTTAGCGCCAACGTCTTCCAAGAGGTTTTTTTTGAATAGGTTTGTTTCTGTGAAAATTTTTGCAGATATATATGATTTTTTTTCTAGAGTAATCCATAAACTAGCTTTGGCAAAGAGGACTTCCAAAAGAAACCTTTTGGAAGACATCGGTACTTAATGAGCGGTGCGGTGACATGCCGAGAATTTAGTGCCGCGTAGTCTTACACGGAGCGAAAGCGCGGTTTCGTTGGAAGTCCTCTTTGCCAGAGCGAACCTTTGGTCAAAAATATCAATTTTTTATATTTTTGAGGCATGGAATATTTGTATAGATGGAAGCAAAAAGATGTTCTAATTCCGCAGAAAAGTTATAAGTGATTTTAATTTTATGATTTTCAGAAATTTTAATTTCATGTATCATTTCTACTATCATATCTCTATCTAGTTTTTCAATTTCTCTAAATTTGAGAAGATGTTTTATCCAAGGATTTTCAAAAATATTGAGTGTTATTTCTGCGGCTTGACTTTGTTCCATCTCTAATAGTTGTTTTACTAATAGTTCTTCTTTTTTTTGATAGTCTTGTCGGTAGCTCAAATATTCTTTTTTAGAGATTAATTCTTCTTGATAATCTTCATAAATATTTTTTTTCCTTTTTTGAATTTTTTGAAGTTCATAGATTAATCGATTTTTCTCTGTTTTCGTTGATTGTTTAGAAGCTATAAAAGTAGTAGTTTGATTTTCAATTATATTTTCTAAATTTTTTATATTTTGAAGTATTATTTTTAAATCTTCTAAAATAATTTTTTCCAATATCCAATAAGGGGTGCAATGTGGAGAGCAATATTGTCTTCCGGAACGTATATATGTTCCACAATAATAATGGATCATTTTTTCACCATGTGGTAGAGTGCGGATTTTTTTTACAAGAGATCTGCCGCAATCGGAACATTTTAAAAAACCAGCAAAAATGTTTTCAGAAGGGTTGAAATGAAGTTGGCGTGTTCGGCGTTTTAGTAAAACTTGTACTTTATCCCATGTATTATTGTCGATAATAGGTTCGTGTGTATTCTTGACAATAATCCAATCTTGAGGGGATTTTGTTTTAGGTTTGCTTTTTAGATATTGAATTTTTTTTCCTTGTACCATATTTCCTAGATACATTTCATTTTGAAGAATACGATTTATCGTGGAGTATGTCCAATAAGAAGTACTTTCTAAACGGTTACTATTTCTATAGTTATCTCCATTTATTTTTTTATATTCGGACGGACATACAATACCTTCTTCATTTAATAGATTGGCGATACGAATTTTCCCATATCCTCTGCTATATAAGTCAAAAATTCTACGGATTATTCCAGAAGCATATTCATCAATAATTAATTTATTTTTATCTATAGAAGACTTTTTATATCCATAGGGGGCAAATGCGCCTATAAATTCTCCTGCTTTTTGTTTCGTGTTCATAGAAGCATGTACTTTTTTAGAAATATCCCTCGCATATTGCTCATTGAAAATATTTTTAATAGGCAGCAGGATATCGTAAGTTTGTTTTATACTGTCAATATTATCTGTGATTGCGATAAAACGGATATTATTATCTGGGAAATAGCGTTCTAAATATTTTCCAGTATCAATATAATCTCGTCCGAATCGAGATAAATCTTTTACAATGACACAATTCACTTTTTTAGCTTCTATATCAGAAATCATTCTTTTAAATGATGGTCGATTGAAGTTTGTCCCTGAAAAGCCATCATCTATATAAGTATCATATAAAATAAAATCTTCTCTATCTTTTATAAAATCTGTAATCAGTTTTTTTTGATTTTTAATGCTGTCACTTTCCGCTTTATCACCATCTTCTCTGGATAATCTAATATATTCTGCTACATGGAAAATCAGATTATTTGTCATGAAGAAACTACTCCATTTTTTTTGTTATCTTTTATATGAGATTGAATGATATGGGTTATAAGTTCTGTTACAGTGATTTTGGATAGAAATTCTCTTTCGATGATATAAGGTAATTCCTTTGGTTTTTCTTTTTTCAATTTTCTCTCTCCTAGACAACTTGTTTATCACAATATATGAAAGAGGGCTTATCCTATATGCTAAAATTTAAGATAGAAGAATTTTTAAATATAAAAGTACCGAAATAAATTGGTAAAAAGAAGTAAAATACAATACAATTACTTTAAAAATAATCATGTTATTTATAGAGAACATTTTGGTTGAAGGGGGTTCGCACAGACAAAGAAGTATTCCAACGAAGCCGCGCTTTCTTGTGCGAACCTTTGGTCAAAATTTTTTTGTATATGATTTCTTAAGTTCATATTTATGATAATATTCCTATATTATAATTGTTTCAAAACTGTTCCAATATCATCATGAATACAGATAGATTTTTCTTGAATTTCATCTGGTGCAAAGGCTTCATTCAAATTGATACAAGCATAAACCGCATCTGACCATTGATAGACCATACGCCAGAAATTAAATTTGATTATACTTGGTGTATTCATACCAGTACCTAATTCCAGAAATAGGACTTTCAGATTCCTGTGCCGCTGCAGAAATTTTGAATAGCGTTTGGAAGCTAGATGCCAGCCTTCATCTTCTACAAAGGTATCATCAGCGCGGAGATTCATGGTCATAGGTTTTCCACAAATCGGGCAATAGGGAATTAATTTTGTCGGCACTCGCATATCTTTTTGCTGTTTGAACATCTGGTAAATGATTTCTTTATTGTCATAAGTTTTTTTATGACAGGGTTCACTGCACTGAAACAAACCATAATCTCCTTGCGTATAGAATAAGTGATGTTTGTCAAAGCCTGCTTTCTGAAAACAGTGATCGACATTTGTTGTGAGGACAAAGTAATCTTTTTCTTTTACCAGTTCATATAAATCCTGATAAACTGGTTTAGGAGTGTCCATGTAACGGTTGATATAGATATATCTGCTCCAATAAGCCCAGTATTCTTCTGGTGTATCATAAGGGTAAAAGCCACCAGAATACATATTGTTAAAGTGATATTTTTCTGAGAAATCATGAAAATATTTTTCAAATCGTTCTCCAGAATAAGTAAACCCTGCTGATGTGGAAAGACCAGCTCCTGCACCAATGATCACAGCATCTGCTGTATCTAGTTTTTGTTTCAGCAGTTCTATCTTTTCTGAAGCTATGTTCTGTTTGGTAAGTGTGTGAGAGTTTTTTAAGTTATCCGAGTATTTCTTTGTAGATGTCATAATCTTCTTGTTTAAAAACATCGAATATCACCCTTTCTATTTGTGTATGAGTATCTAAAAAGTTAGAAACTGTCTGTACTGCAATTTCAGCAGCTTTTTTTTGAGGAAAATGAAACTCTCCTGTAGAGATACAACAGAAAGCAATACTTTTCAGATTATGTTCAGCAGCAAGTTTTAAACAGGAATAATAACAATCAGCAAGCTGGTGGCAATGTTTCTGAGTGAGAGTTCCTGATATAATAGGTCCAACTGTATGCAGAATATAGTTACTGGGGAGATTAAAGGCAGGCGTGATTTTAGCTGTTCCTGTCGGTTCATCATATCCTTGTTCTAGCATAATTTCATGACAAGCTAATCGTAATTGAATACCACTGTTACTGTGAATGATGTTATCCACACAGGAATGACAGGGAATGAAACAGCCACGCAGAGCGCTATTTGCAGCATTTACAATCGCATCAACTTTTAGGGTTGTGATGTCACCGCGCCAGAGTACAAGTCGATTATTGAATGGAGATGCGGCTAAAGTTTCTCCATCGACGATTCCTTTTTCCTTTATTTCCTCGCTCAGATATTCATCTTGTATTTTTAAGAAATCAGCTCTGATTGGTCGAGGAGGGCGGATATTCATAAGGCTTCTGAGCAGTCTTTTTTGTTCGTCTTCCCTTGTGGGTATTTCAATATCTCTATATTCTTGCCGTTCTGATAAAAGATGTTTCAATAAAAATACCTGTTTTTCCCTATGTGTCATCTTAAAACTCCTTTTTTATTTGAGATTTTTTTAAGTGTCTTTTTTAAATATATCTTTGTGATTGCTATTCTGATACAACGGAAATTCTCTGTTGAATATGATCTCCTTTGACTGCTTCATCTATCATAGCAATCGCATAGTCTGCATAGCTGATAATGCTTTCTCCTTTGGAATTTAAGGTGAGTTCTTCACCTCCTAAGATATATTTTCCCGTTCTTATTCCATCAGCTTGAAAATCTCCGGCAGGGCTGATATAAGTCCATTTTACATCTTTTCTGGTGCGGAGTTCATTCAGCGCTTTTCCCATATTAGAAGCGAGTGGTTTAAATATATCTGGAAAAGTTGGAGTGTCCATCACTTGTGTAGTATGTTCTGAATCCACATAAAGACTGCCTGCGCCGCCAACAATTAAAAGTCTTATATCTTTGCCGCTCACAAGGTCACATAAATGTTTTAAAGAAGAACTGTGTTGTGGAAGGGTTTCTGGTGTCCATGCTCCAAAAGCATCAATAACTACATCAAAATCCTCTAAGTCAGAAGAAGTTAATTCAAAAAGATTTTTTTGAAGCACTTGTTTTGCTTCGGATTTATTTTCTCCTCTGACGATAGCTGTAACATCAAGACCTCTTTCTATTGCTTCTTTTACAATTAATTTACCTTCTTTTCCATTTGCACAAATAACTGCGATTCTCATATTGTTTACCTCCATTTTTTTGATTTTATATTGAGTTGTTATTTCTTGTTTATAGGTTTATAATAATACTATTGAGAATAAAGATAAAGTACGCACAATTTTGTAACTAAGGGTTCAAAAGAGAAACTATTGTGATATTTTAAGGGGATTCAGGATAAAAAATTTTTTTATTTTATCTTATGAGGGGCAGTTTACAAAAGACTATATACAGGCTTAGAAACAGGCTGCTGACAATAAAAGTGAGTATGATTTTTTCCATTTGAGAGATGGTAAAATAATCATCGAGTAATTTTTAGAAATTCATTAAAACTTAATAATTTTTATATATTTCTTAATTATGTTTTATGCTATAATAAATACAAGAGGTGATATTTATGGTAAGTCCTATTGATGAAACCGCAAGAGATTTGATTACAAAAAAATTACAGGATTTAGAGAACTATTTAAAAGCAGATATAATAGTATATTGTGGGGAAATTTTTGATTCAGCTGAGGATCAGATGAAAAAAGTGGTTGAAGAGTTGCAAAATGAAGCTGAACCTAAAACTACCTGTTATATTATACTTACTACTCCAGGTGGTAGTTTAAATCCTGTGAATAGAATGGTTACTATTTTTAGACATTTTTACTCTGAAGTAAATTTTATTGTTCCTAATTTTGCTTATAGTGCAGGAACTATTTTTTGCATGAGTGGGGATAATATCTATATGAATTATTATAGTGCGTTAGGTCCAGTTGATCCCCAAGTACAAAATAGAGATGGGAAATTAGTTGCTGCATTAGGATACCTAGATAAAATTAATGATTTATTGGCTAAGGCACAGAATAATACTATTTCTCAAGCTGAATTTTTAATTCTTAAAGATTTTGATTTAGCAGAGTTACGTGCATATGAACAAGCAAAAGAACTTGCTGTTGATTTGATTCAAAAATGGTTGGTTAAATATAAATTTAAAGATTGGGTAATTCATTCTGATGGAACAAATGTTACCTTAGAAGAAAAGAAACAACGTGCAAATGAAATTGCTAATAAATTAAGCAATAACAATATATGGAAATCGCATGGAAGAGCTATCAATTTGGAAGAATTAAGAGAAATGAATTTAAAAATTATAGATTATGGAGAAAATAAGGAATTAAGTTATAAAATTGATGATTATTATTCTATAATGAAAGATTTTGTTGCTAAATATAATTTAAGTGTATTTGTCCATACAAGGAGGTTTTTATAATGAATATCGTTGATAAAATTCAATCACTCAATATAGAAGTTGATGAACAATATTATTCTTTGGTTGAAGCTCTTAAAATGTATCACTCTTTAATAGAAAATAATGTAATACAACCACGTAAAAATCAATTAAATAGAAGTGGAATTATTCCTCAAATAGTACATTTTAATTCAAATTAAATTATTATAGAAAATGTAGAGCTTTCCGAAGTTTGGAGAGTTCTTTTTCTATAGTAAAGCAACTCACAAATAGTCTTTATCCCATTTGTTAATAAATCATGAAAGGTTATCACATTCTATAATGAAAATAAAAATCTATTTTCGTAGGAAATGTATTCATTAATCGGCATATTAAAAAATTTCAAGATATCTTCTAACTACATATCATATTCTTCTTTATCCATTTTACCAGAAGATACTATACAGATAAACATTATTCCGAGTATACAGGTGAACAAACACAAAGATCGGGAAAGACTATTTTCTATGCAAGAGTATTGGGCAACAATCAGATGGAATTTCTGAAACAATATGCAAATGGGAAAGGAGAAGCTACCCGACAGAATATCCAGAAACAAAAGCTGAAAGTACAAAAACTTCATCACAAGCTTGACTGTATCAGGACGGATTATATCAATAAAGTGATTTCTGAACTGGTGAAAACCAAGCCGATTGGATAACACTGGAAAACCTGAATATCAGCGAAATGATGAAAACCAGACATCTTTCCAAGGCGATTGCACAGCAGAAATTTTTTGAGTTCAGAACAAAAATAACTGCAAAATGTAAGGAATATGGCATGGAACTTCGATTTGCTGAGAGATTGTCCGACTTATCAGATTGCATAAAAAAGCAATGATAAGTATGTACTGTAGGCTATGCGGGAATTTACGCCTGTGGACTGTACAGGGACTTGTGAGTAGACTGTGACTTGTCATAGTCAAAAGCATACAGGTTGAAACAGGAATTTTCTCGATATGGGTATTTTTGTCTATATTTTGAGTGGCAGAGAGATTATATGACAGAAAAGAAATTACCAGCTTGTCCAGTGGAAATAACGCTTATGCTTATCAGTGACAGATGGAAAGTATTGATTATTAGAGATTTATTAGAAGGAACAAAGCGTTTTGGAGAATTAAAAAAGTCCATTGGAACTGTATCACAAAAAGTATTGACTGCAAATTTACGTTCTATGGAAGAAAGTGGACTTTTAACTCGAAAGGTATATGCCCAAGTGCCGCCACGAGTGGAATATACTTTGACAGAAACAGGTTATAGCTTAAAGCCCATTTTAGATGAGATGGTGAAATGGGGAACAAATTATAAAAATAATATTACAACTCATTCTGTCAACAGTTAACCGCTATTAACTGTCACCATGGGGGAATGAAAATACACAGGTGCTTCTTTCGATTTTAGAGAAATACCAGTTACATGCTACATTTTTTATGACAGGAGGCTGGGTCGATACTTATCCAGATGATGTGAAAGCTATTGCCTCAGCAGGGCATGATTTAGGCAATCACAGCCAAAATCATAAAGAAATGAGCAAATTGACAACTTCAGAAATACAAGAAGAACTTATGAAAGTACATAATAAAGTGAAAGAACTGACAGGAATAGAGATGACATTATTCCGCCCTCCTTATGGAGATTATAATAATAATTTAATAAAAACAGTTTCTAATCTTAATTATGCTAGTATTCAGTGGTCTGTGGACAGTTTAGATTGGAAAGATTATGGCACAGAAAGTATCATAAAAACAGTTTTAGAGAATAAAGATTTAGAAAATGGAGCTATTATTTTGATGCATTTAGGAGCAAAATACACACCACAAGCATTGGAAACGATTATAATCGAATTGCAGAAATCAGGTTATGAAATCGTGCCGATATCGGAATTAATTTATAAAGAAAATTTTTATATCGATCAAAGCGGAAGACAATATAAAAAATAGTATTATATTTTGATAAGTTGCTGAACCTACAGTTTTAGATGGTAGGTTCAGTTTAGCTTATATTCTGGTCTTTTAACCATATTTTATAGTATTTCTACAAAGAATAGGGATATCAAATAAGGAGTTATTAGATATAATTAAAGTATGGAATTAGTAATATGGTAAAGCGTTTTTATGAACTCATTTTAGTGCAGATGTTTTTTCCAAACCCCTTTTAAATAGAATCCAAATGATAATACTGTTCCAATTATCCAGCCAAAAGGCCACGACAGCCAAACGCCAGTGACATCATAAAATATAGATAAAATATAGGCGAGCACCACACGGAGAATTAAATCACTAAAAGTGGCGATCATAAAATATGTCATTGCTCCAGAACCTCGCAAGACTCCATCAGACATCAACTTAATAGAGATGATAAAATAAAAAGGGGATACAATGTGAAGAAATTCCATTCCAGTGTTCATTGCTAAGCTGCTTTCGGCAGGATTAGACATAAATAAAGCGATTAATGGTTCACAGAAAAAGAAAAATGCGATAAAAAATGGCAATACAATACACATGGCTAATGTGATTCCAGACCAAAACCCTTTTTTTATTCGTTCAAGTTGCCGAGCGCCGATATTTTGTGCAGTAAAACTGGACAATCCATTCGCAAGGGTAGTAAAAGAAGTTATCGCAAAAGTATTTAATTTAATCGCAGCAGAATATCCAGCAATAACAGCAGGACCAAAAGAATTGATAATACTTTGAATAAAAAGATTTCCAACAGAAATAAAACTCTGCTGAAGAACACTAGGAATAGCAACAACACTAATCTTTTTTAACATGGGAAAAGAAAATAAAATATGCTGCTGATTTTTTTCTATTTCTATCTTTTTTAGACGAAATGTCAATGTGAGAATAGAAAGCACACAAGAAATTCCCTGAGCGATAAAAGTAGCCCATGCTACTCCTGCGATCCCCATCTCAAATGCCGTGACAAAAAGATAATCTAAAAAGATATTTCCTAAAGAAGAACCTATCAAAAAATAGAGCGGTGTGCGGGAATCTCCCAACGCATTAAAAATTCCAGTACAGACATTATATAAGAACAAAAATATGATTCCGGCAATATAAATATTTAGATATAATCTAGAATCTACAAAGATATTTTCAGGCGTTTTCATTAACTTCATCAGAGGAGTGCAGAAAATAAATCCTAAGACAGTGAGAAAAACACTGAGCACGATACAAGAGATATAAGTGGTAGTAATAGCTGTTTTCATATTCCCATATTCCTTAGCACCGAATAATTGAGAAATGATAACAGAACAACCAATATTGCATCCCATAGCCACTGCGATAAATAACATCGTGATAGGATAAGAAGCTCCTACTGCTGCTAACGCATTTTCCCCTACAAACTTTCCAGCGATCATACTGTCTGCAATATTATAAATTTGTTGAAACATGACACTGACCAACATAGGAATCGAAAAAAGCCATAATTTTTTATGTATATTTCCTTCTGTTAAATTTGTAATCATTCTATACCTCATTTCTGCGCTGCTTTTTTTACATTTTAAGTTTGCGACAGCAGCACGGACACAAACCTTTTGTTCTTATAATATCCTTTTAGGTTATAAATTATTTTGCTAATTCTGTCAAGAAGATATCCCATTTTTTATAATTTAGTTGTTACAGTTCCGTTTATTTGGGTATCAAAGGGTCGCTCCGGCAAGGAAGTATTCCACCGAAGCCGCGCTCTCGCTCCGTTCCAGACGTAGCGGATACTAAATTCGCAGCCCCCTAACGGGAACTGCTCATTAAGTACCAACGTCTTCCAAGGGGCTTCTTATGGAATACTTCCTTGCCTTCGCTAGATTGTGGATGGTTCTACTCTATGAAAAGCGAATTTCACCATAACAAATAAAATAAAAAGTCTGAACTGTTACATTTAGTGAAAAACCTGAAGTTTTAGTTTTGAGGGATGCCAGCTCCTATTCCAATCTAAGTTGCGTTCACTTTTTGGAATTTGTTCTAAAAAGATTCATATAGAATTACTTCTTTCAAGATGAACTTAAATTTAGATAATTGCGAAACTTCAAACGCCATATAAATACTGATTTTTACGAGGCTCTCTTTTATGTATTTCCTCACTAAAACTTCATAGATTATCGCAAAACTCTCTTTATCAAAAAGTGGAACAGCCAACCACCTAGCGGAGAAAGGACTATTCCAAAAGAAGCCCCTTGGAAGACGTCGGCACTTAATGAGCAGTTTCGCAAGAAGCGAAACCGCGAATTTAGTGTCCGTTACGTCTGGAACGGAGCGAAAGCGCGGCTTCGTTGGAATAGTCCTTTCCGGAGCGCCCCCTTTGATATAAAATCAGCCTAAATTATAGCAATTATCACTTATAATTTCCATGAAAAAAATATAAAAAGTTACTTATAACAGCTAATGATAGAAAAGAAAATAGCTTGCAAAACAATATAGAATCTGCTACAATGAAATTTAACATAAATAGCAAGAAATCCCCATTTCTATCAATAGTGGAACGAATTGCAAAGATAGTATTTTATAGCAATAGCGGTGGAGAGAAATCAGTATCTTCTTACTGAGATAAGGGCAATCTTTACAATCGTAAGATGCTGTTAGACTTCGTGAAATTATTGAGCGTGGATTGAAGTAATATAGAATTATTATATACAGTTAAATTCGCAAAAATAATAGTTTATGATGTTATTTAAACTTCACAGCACAGACTGTAATAAAATAATTTTTTGGAGGTATTTAGATGAGCAAAAGAGTCTATATTTCAGATGCGATTCAGGCTGTCGATCAAAAGGTTCTGATTCAAGGATTCATTGATAATTTAAGGGACAGCAAATATATGGCATTTATTGTTTTAAAAGATATTACTGGAAAGATACAGATTACAATAGAAAAGGAAACACATCCTGAATTATGTGAAACAATCAGTCAGTTGACAGAAGATTCTGTTATCACAGTTCTTGGAACAGTAGCTTCTAACGATTATGTCAAACTAAATGGGGTAGAAGTGATTCCAGAAAGTATTCAAATTGAATCTATAGCAGATGCTCTGCCGATTGTACGAAAGGCTATTCCAGCTACAAAAAAGAAAAAAGCATTAGAGCGTTCCAGCATTGACCAAAGAATCGATTATCGGTGGATTGATTTAAGAACAGATGAAAATCAGTTGATGTTTCAAATTCAGACTACCATGGTCAATGCCATGCGCCAGTATTTACTGGATAATAATTTTATTGAAATTCATACCCCTAAATTGATCGGTGCAGCCAGTGAGAGCGGAGCAGATGTATTTGAGGTAAAATATTTTGATCGAAATGCTTATCTGGCACAGAGTCCACAATTCTATAAACAGATGGCAATGGCAGCAGGTTTAGAGCGTATCTTTGAAGTAGGACCTGTTTTCCGTGCAGAAAAATCTTATACGAATCGTCATACCACAGAATTTACAGGCTTTGACTTGGAATTCAGTTATATTGTTTCTTATCAGGACGTTATGGATCTGGAAGCGAATCTGTTAATATATATGCTGACAAAGGTTCAGGAAAAGTATGGCGATCAGATAAAAGAGATATTCGGTACAGAGGTTGTTGTTCCTGCTTTTCCATTTCCTACGATTACTCTGCATGATTTATATGATGAACTGGAAAAGAATTATGGTTATAAGGTCGATGAATCAGAAAAAGGTGATTTAACTACAGAGGCAGAACAATTAAGTTACAAGTGGAGCATGGAGAAGTATGGACATGAGTTTCTGTTTGTGACAGGTTTTGATGCAGAAAAAAGGGCATTTTATCATATGCGTGATGAGAATGGAGTGCCTTTGGGCTATGACTTGATTTGGCGTGGGGTAGAGATTACAACAGGTGCGCAAAGAGAACATCGATATGATATTTTGAGAAAACAGGCAGCAGAAAAAGGGCTGGAAGAAGATGTGAAGTTCTATTTAGAGTTTTTCAAATATGGCTGTCCGCCTCATGGTGGATTTGGTCTAGGTGTGGATCGTCTGACAATGCTTTTGCTTAATTTAGGAATCAAAGATGCTATGTATATTTTCAGAGGACCAAACCGTCTGAATCCTTAAAACTATAGGGAATGTAAAAATAAATATCTATTTTTATTTTAAATGTTATAATGTCTTTTCTATATAAAACAGAAAGATTATTTAGAAGAAAGAATAATATTTAAAATGAAAAATAAGAGAGAAGGGATAAAATGAAAGAGGAATATCGTGTACTCGCCTTTGATTTTGGCGCTTCGAGCGGACGGGCTATGCTCGCCACTTATAAAGATGGAAAGATTTTTATGGAAGAAGTACATCGTTTTTCTAATGATTCTGTCGTGGTGAATCAGACGATGTATTGGGACACTCTGCATTTATTTTTTGAAATAAAACAGGGAATGATAAAGGCTAAGTTAAAAGGTGGGTTTGATAGTATCGGCATCGATACATGGGGAGTGGACTTTGGACTCTTAGATAAAGATGGACATCTATTGGAAAATCAAGTACACTATCGGGATTCTAGAACAGAAGGAATGATAGAAGAGTGTGAAGAGTATATTTCAAAAGATAAATTTTATCAAATAACAGGACTGCAGTTTATGGAAATGAATACCATATATCAACTGCTTTCACTGGCGAAAAAAAGACCAGAGATGTTAGAGAGAGCAGATACTCTTCTGATGACTCCTGATTTATTCAATTATTTTTTAAGTGGAAGAAAATGCACAGAATATTCGATTGCTTCTACTACGCAATTATTAGATGCCAGAACTCACCAATGGTCGGAAGAGATTATAGATAGTCTGCCCATACCGAGGAAAATATTCAAAGAGATTGTTCCTACTGGCACAGTGATAGGACAGTTGCGAGATGAAATCTGTGAAGAATTAGGAGTTCCAAAGGCAAATGTTGTGGCAGTAGCTGGACATGATACTCAGTGTGCTTTAGCCGCAGCTCCTGCAGAGGAAGAAGATTTTGTATTTTTGAGCTGTGGCACATGGTCTTTATTGGGAACAGAATTAAAAGAGCCTATCATCAATGAGAAATCAAAAAGTTATAATATCACAAATGAGGGTGGCTATGGTTTTAAGACCAGCTTTTTGAAAAATATCATCGGACTCTGGCTGATTCAAGAAAGCCGCAGACAGTGGAAAAGAGAAGGAAAGGAATATAGCTTTTCAGAATTAGAGGTGTTGGCATCAGAGGCAGAACCATTGCAGTCATTCATCGATCCAGATGCGAAAGAGTTCGTTCCACAGGGAAATATCCCAAAGAGAATACAGGAATATTGTGAGAGAACAGGTCAAAAAGTGCCTCAGACAATCGGAGAGATTGTCCGCTGTATCAATGAGAGTTTGGCATTAAAATATCGTTATTCTTTAGAACAGATAGAAGAATGTACTGGTATTTCATATTCTACTCTTTATATGTTAGGCGGAGGGATGCAGAGCAAACTCTTATGCCAGATGACAGCAAATGCCTGTCAGAAAAAAGTATCCGCTGGACCAGTAGAAGCTACTGTATTAGGAAATATCGCACTGCAGTTGATAGCGGCAGGACAGATAAAAGATATCAAAGAAGCGAGAGAATGTATCAAAAGGTCGGAAGAAGTTCATCTCTATGTTCCTTCTGAGAAGGAAACAGAAAAGGGAGAATGGGAAGCGGCTTATCAAAAAATGTTAAAATTGATTGTTGATTGATATTTGGTACATAAATAGATTTTTATGAAAAATAGATACAACCATTCTGCTGCTTTAGACAGTAGATAGTTCATATAAATATTTAGAAAAAAAGAAATAGAAAGGGTGGTATTACATATGTTATATCCAAAGATTGGTATTAGACCTACTATTGATGGACGCTGGGGCGGCGTCAGAGAGAGCTTAGAAGATCAGACTATGGGAATGGCAAAGGCGGCTGCAGAACTCATTAGTTCTACTTTAAAATATCCAGACGGCACACCTGTACAGTGCGTGATTTCTGATTGTACAATAGGCGGAGGCGCAGAGGCAGCTCGTTGTGCAGAACAATTTGCCACACAGAATGTAGTTGCTACATTAAGTGTCACTCCTTGCTGGTGCTATGGCTCAGAAACATTTGATATGGATCCTAATACCATCAAAGCTGTTTGGGGCTTTAATGGAACAGAAAGACCGGGAGCAGTTTATCTGGCAGCAGTTATGGCAGCTTTCGCACAGAGAGGTCTTCCAGCATTTTCTATCTATGGACATGATGTTCAGGAGAAAGATGATAGAAGCGTTCCAGAAGATGTAAAAGAGAAAATTATTAAATTTGCCAGAGGTGCAATCGCAGTTGGCTTAATGAAAAGTAAAGCATATGTCAATCTGGGCGGAATTTCGATGGGAATCGCAGGTTCTTATTGCGATGCTTCATTTTTACAGAAATATCTGGGAATCCGTGCAGAATGGGTGGATTTGACAGAAATTATCAGAAGAATCACACTTGGTATTTATGATCAAGAAGAATATGAAAAGGCTTATCATTGGATAAAAGAGAACTGTAAAGAAGGATTTGATAAAAATGCGGGCAAGAATTTCCCAGAAGTGATTACAAAATCTAAAGTGATTCCAGCAGATAAGGATTGGGAATTTATCACAAAGTTCACTTTGATTGTAAATGATATATTACATGGCAATCCAAAGTTGGACGAAATGGGCTGGCATGAGGAAGCATTAGGAAGAAATGGTATTGTGGGAGGTTTCCAAGGACAGAGAATGTGGACAGACTGGCTTCCAAATGCAGATTTTACTGAATCTTTACTGGCTTCTAGCTTTGACTGGAATGGAAAGAAACAACCGTTCCCATTTGCAACAGAAAATGACACTCTAAATGGAGTTTCCATGATGTTTGCCACTTTATTGACTGGAAAAGCACCTTGTTTCCATGATGTGCGCACTTATTGGAGTCCAGAGGCATGTGAGAGAGTGACGGGAAAAGCGCCAGAAGGATATGCGAAAGATGGATTCATTCATTTGATCAATTCAGGGGCTACGGCTATGGATTGCACAGGAGCTTCTAAAGATGAAAATGGAAATGGTGTGATGAAAGAGTGGTGGAATATGACAGATGCGGATATAAAAGCTTGTTTAGAAGCCACTGACTGGTGCAGAGCCGATTATGAATATTTCAGAGGAGGCGGTTTCTCTTCTCACTTTAAGACACAGGCAGAGATGCCGATCACAATGCTCCGCGTGAATATTGTAGATGGAATCGGACCTGTTATTCAGATCGCAGAAGGTTATACTTGTGTATTACCAGAGGATATGCATGAAAAATTGGATAAGAGAACAGATCCGACATGGCCTACCACATGGTTCGCTCCGATTCTCACAGGACATGGTGCATTTAAAGATGTTTATAGCGTGATGGCAAATTGGGGAGCAAATCATGGAGTCACTGTGCATGGACATATTGGGGCAGAATTAATTACGATGGCATCTATGCTCAGAATTCCAGTTACTATGCACAATGTACCAGAAGAAAAAGTATTCCGTCCACATGCATGGGCTGCATTTGGAACAGAAGATGCACAGGCAGCAGATTATAAGGCATGTGCTACTTATGGACCATTGTATAAATAAGGGTTGAAGCAGATTTGTGCTTTAGTGGATAATTAAGAAAAGGGCTGTTATATGAGAATAGGAATCGTATGTGCAGGAGATAGTGAAGTTGCTCCGTTTTTGTCCATGTTAAAGGAAACTTCTGTGACAGAAAAATCGTTGTTGAAATTCTATGAAGGCAAAATTGAAAATAGAGATGTTGTCACACTTTTTTCAGGGGTATGTAAAGTTAATGCAGCGATAGCGGTTCAGATTTTAATTGATATCTATAAGTGTGATATAATCATCAATGCAGGGACTGCTGGAGGGATTGATGAAAGGCTTGAAATATTTGATACAGTGGTTTCAACAGAAGTTGCTTATCATGATGTAGAGGAAGATATTCTGACAGACTTTCATCCGTGGATGCCATCTGTTTATTTTAAAGCTGATGAACGGCTTATCGTATTGGCGGAAAAGATAGCAAATCAGTTGGAATCAAAACATAAAATATTTTTTGGGAGAATGGTTACAGGAGAGAAATTTATTGAAGATGAAGAGAGAGAGAAAATGAAAGCTATCTATGAGCCGTTAAGTGTTGATATGGAATCAGCGGCGGTTGCACATGTGTGTTATGTCAATAAAGTGCCATTTATTGCTGTTAGAACGATTACGGATACGGCTGATCATAGTGGGGTGGATAATTTTGAATTGAATTGTAATGAGGCATCTCAACTATGCGCGGATTTTGTAAAAATGATGTTGAAAGAATTTTAATTTTTTCTTTATTTGTGATGATATAAAGAATGAAAGGGAATAGAGATTTCTACAAGATAAGATATCATGATTATTTGGATTCATATCTTGTAGAAGTCTTTTCTTTTATAGTAGA
>CANRVK010000030.1 GCA_947643285.1 uncultured Eubacteriaceae bacterium | reverse complement strand
AACTTATTCCATGGGGATTTTTTTGTAATCCGCCCCTGTCTTAGCTGGTTTATCAGCCATTCTAGGAAATTAAATCATGTTGAATCATACATATTTTATTATTTTAACCCGATTCATCTATCCACTAAATACGAAAAAATTAAAAGCCACTTCTAACAAAACAACTTTTACTATACTATAATTATATAGTTCCAATATCCTCTAAAGAAACATTTTTTCTATAAAAAAAGCTCTTTTCCTTTATAAAACATAAGCAATCACTATCGTTTATTATCATAACTATAGTCGCCATCGCACTTCACAAACTCAGCTTCTCGCCTCTGCTACAAACTAGCGCAGGAACGCACCTATTCCAAAAGAAGCCCCTTGGAAGACGTTGGTACTTAATAAGCAAACCCGCAAGAAGCGGGTTTTGCGAATTTAGTACCGCTACGTCTGGAACGGAGCGAGAGCGCGGCTTCGTTGGAATAGGTGCGTTCCTGCGCGCCCCTCTCTTAAAAATGCCTTCCCCCACCTCCATTCCCCCCTTCTTTCTTCTCTACTTTTTTTGGCATATTCTTACTTTCTGTTTCTATTTTCCTGCTCTTTACTGTTGTCCGAATATATAAATCCGATTTCTGATTCACCCGAAATTCCCCCTGCACTTGATAATCTCTCGCCTGTGCGGTCATTTTACTAGAAGCCTGAGAATAAAGAACCCCTGTCACAACCCCTCCTACTGATGCGGCTATCGCAAGACAAATAAGCGGATTAGAAAGCAGATTCGTATTTTTCAAATATTTTTCAGACATCTTTAAATAAGATAAGCAGCTCTGATAATAATCTCCCTTTGATATATCCATATAAATTTCATCTAAAATATCATCTACTTCCTTCTCCCCCAGTTCCGCCTTCGCCTTTCCAGATGTGGAAATCCAAATCATTCGATTCTGCATATCAATTAAAAAAATAATATAGCTTCCCTGTTGTCTTTGATATCCGAATCCATTTTCTCTCCCAAAATTTTCAGCATATTCTTCACTTGTCTTTCCTTTCGTATCTTCTGTAGTCACGATATACAACTCTGTTTCTATTTTATCCTCTGACTTTATGGCTCTTTTCTCTATCTCTTCTATCTCAGAATCCCTGAGAAGCCCTGCTTCATCATATACTCTCTGTTCTCTCTCTTCTGCCTTCACAACATTTTTTATCGTTAAAAACACCTGAAAAACAATACAAAATGATAGGAAAAGAAGAAATGATTTTTGCAACTTTTTCTGTTTCATAAAATCCCTCCTATCACCATTAAAATAAAAAATACTATTGTTGTGACACCGCCAAACCAACCTGCCATTTTTGCCTTACTGACAGGTCGTGTCCCCACTATTTTTCCAGTTTGACCATTCATCGTGAATAAATGATCTTTCCCTCCATAACGATAATGTAATATCCATACAGGAAACATCGTATATTTTGCATTTTTTTTCTTTAATTTTATATCTGTATTCGTAGCCATTGTTGTCATATATCCAGTAATCGTCTGATTCGCTTCCATTGTAATATAACTTTTTATTCTATTTTCTATTCTTTGTTGTATCTCTTTATCTGTATAATCATATTTTTCAGCCAGATATCCAGATAAATATGCCATTTTAAATGGCTTCAAATCTTCATAATGAAAAGGTTCTAATTGATCCATCACTTCATCTGGCATTTTTTCTGACGCATCGGCTGGAAGTTTTTGATAGGCATCACTGATATCCCGGATAATTTTAAAATGATCGGTATATGTATATTCTATATCTTTTTTCCGCTCGATACGGTTTTTTGTTCCATGTGCTTCTAAATAAATAGAAGCCTCATAATCATAGAGCCAAAAAGGCACATACATTCCTGTAATTTTATCAATCGTGCTGGAAGAGAGTAAGCTTTTCGGAGTTAAGACACCTTGTTTACACCAGTTTCGATAAGCTTCTACTGCTTGTTTTCGATTGATCTGAAATGGAATTATCTGAGCAGGCATCTTCACTCCATTTAAGCGGTCTTCTAAAAGACTTGGATTTCCACAAAAACTACAAAATGTCGCTACTGTATTATCTTCTGCTAAAATTTTCGCTCCGCAGCTAGGACAAGTATAACGCTTAAACTCTCCTGTTTGAAGTTCTTCATTTTCTGGCTCTAAAGCATAAATTTCTTCTATTTCCTCAACTGTTTTTTCTGTTTTACAATGTTCACAGACCATTTTCTGTAATTCACTGTCAAATCTCATACTAGAGCCACAGTTAGGGCATTTATAATTTCTTATCATTTTTCACCTCACATCTCTGCTGATTTTTATCATAAATTTCTGTTCTCAGCACTCTATTATAAGTTGACAGGTTTATCATAATCCTATCTCTTTTGTGTATCAACCTTCTAAAATAAATAAGACTTCCCCCTATCATAAAAATTCCTTTTTATAAAAGGCATCTATAATAAGAGGAGTCTTTTATTTTCAAAATTCACCTATTTTCCATATACTCCAATAAAAGATAATGTAGGAGCGACACGGGAATCCACAATCCGAATGATTAATTCATCTGTCAGGATTTCTGGAAGAACTACAATCTTTTTATAACCTACTGTAGTTCCTGTAGTCACCACTTTTTCTCTTCTATCTTTCATATAGCTGATTGTAAATTTTTCAATACGTTGACTGAGAGAAATCATCTCTTTGAGCACTAAATACTCCAACTTCTTTTCCTCTTGCCATTGTATTCGGATTTCAATCTGAGTATTCCAATCATCTGTGCGGAAATATGTATGATAATCATCCTCTCTCACATTGTCTATTTCATGACCGACTTGAAATGGAGTAGCTGTCAGTTTTGCCTGCTCTACTAAATTATCAGAAAAAGATGTGCGAATAAAATCTCCCAATTCTTTTAAACGCTCCACATCTGCTTTATGAAATAATCCATGTTTATCAGGAGGAATATTTAATAATAGAGTCGCATTTCCGCCTACTGATTTTAAATAAATATCCTTTAAATTCTCCAAAGAGCGCACTTTATCATCTTGATCCTCATGATAAAACCAGCCGGGTCTTATGGAAACATCTACTTCTGCCGGATACCAGATGAGTTTGGAAACTCCTCTTAACCTATCCCTGCTTCCCAAATCTCTATCCTGTTCATTCATCCCTTGTTTGCTGAATTTTTCATTATCTTCTTTTTGACTATATTCTGCCACTAATTCTGTTTCTGATATCTTAGCAGGCACAACACTCCATTCACTTTCTCTCGTATCTCCTGCTTCATTTCCGCACCAGCGCACATCTGGTCCACTCACACTGATACAGGCTTTCGGCTGTAATTTTCGGATAACAGCATAATATCTCTCCCAGTCATATTTTTGTACTTTCCCATTTGGTCCTTCTCCACAAGCCCCATCAAACCATACAGTAAATAATTCTCCATAATTTGTTAAAAGCTCTGTCAACTGATTTACAAAATAATCATCATACGCTTTTCCTTTTCCATAATCTGGGTGATTTCTATCCCAAGGGGACAAATACACACCAAATTTGATTCCTACTTTTCTACACGCATCCGATAATTCCCTTACAATATCTCCCTTTCCTTCTTTATAAGGAGAACTGGCTACGCTATGTTTTGTATAAGCACTCGGCCACAGACAAAATCCATCATGATGTTTGCAAGTCAAAATTAATCCTGACATTCCACCTTCTTTTGCAGCTTCTGCCCACTGTTGTGCATCTAATTTATCTGGATGAAACAACTTCGGATCTTCTGTTCCTTCTCCCCATTCCATTCCTGTAAATGTATTAATCGTAAAATGTACAAAGCCATAGAATTCCATCTGTTGTATTTTCACTTGTCTTTCCGTTGGTACTACTTTGGTAAGTTTTAAATCTAATTCCCTTTCCATATAAACCTCCTGACCATGGCATTTTTCTTCATTATAACTAGAAATTTCTAAACAAGCAACTTATATTTCATAATTTTTTCTATCACTTGTTACCGTTCTGTCTATTTGAGCATCAAAGCATCAAAGGGGACGCTACGGCAAGGAAGTATTCCAGCGAAGTTGCGCTCTCGCTCCGTTCCAGACGTAGTGGTACTAAATTCGCCGTTTCGCTTCTTGCGAAACTGCTCATTAAGTACCAACGTCTTCCAAGGGACTTCTTATGGAATACGTCCCTGCCTCCGCTAGACGGTTGACGGTTCTGCTCTGTGAAAAGCGAATTTCACAATAACAAATAAAAAATCTGAACTGTTACTATCACTTATCATTTCATCTTTTTCATTTTATTCTATTCTCATCATAAAAGCCAATTCTCTTTTCAAAAACAGAACAGCCACAAACCAGCGAAGGCAGGGAACTCTTCCAAAAGAAGCCCCTTGGAAGACATCGGCACTTAATGAGCAGTTTCGCAAGAAGCGAAACGGCGAATTTAGTACCGTTACGTCTGGAACGGAGCGAAAGCGCGGCTTCGCTGGAAGAGTTCCCTGTCGCAGCGTCCCTCTGTCTTTCAAGTAAACGGATCTCTTCAAGAAAACCAATGCTTAATCCCTGAAATTTCTTTTGCATTTTTTAGAATCGAATCACCATTCATCTTTAAATATAATTCTAATTGTGAAATTTCTTCTTGTGTGAATCCCTTTTGTTTCTTAATTTTTCCTTCTGGCACAATCCCTTCTGCATAAGCACCTTCTCTCTCAAAACTCACATATACTATCTTTTTCTTTTCCTTTGTTAATACACAAGAATATGTCATTTTCAATTCTGAAATATTTTTCTTCATTTTTTTCCTCATTTCTCTGCTACTCTGAATCTATTTTTACCATAATTCTCTGCCAACTACTCTATCATAATGAAATATAAGGGCTGTCACAAAATGAAATCCCTACTACAAACAGTAAAGCATTTAACATCTATTTTGTAACAGCCCCTTTTTCATCTAAATGATGAATAAAACTCTTCCTTCTATAATCAGCTACATCTTTCTAAATTCAAATTCTATTGAATCCAGACTCCGTCTTTATCCACTTTCTTACCATCTGGTGTAGTGGTATTCATCAAACATTCTCCACTTTCCGTCAGATAATACCATTTTCCATTAATTCTCTGCCAGCCAGTCTTCATATCTCCATTTACAGAATCTAAATAATACCATTTACTATCCACCCAAATCCATTGTGTTTTCATCTCTCCTGTCTTAGAATCCATGAAATACCACTTATTATCCACTTTCTGCCATTTTGTGGTCATATGACCTGACTGTGTATTCAAATAGTACCATTTATTATTCACCTTTTGCCAACCTGATTTCATTTCTCCATTTGTCGGATCTAAATAATACCATTTCCCGTCTTTATCTAAGAACCACCCATTTTGCATATAAGTATCTGTTCCAAAATGATACCATTTTCCATTAATTTGTGCCCAAGAATCTTTCACATACTGTCCAGAAGCATCTCTATATTGCAATCGTCCGTTTGTGCTAGATTCCCACACATTTTTAGAAGTGCTAGAAACGACATTATTACTATTAGAATTATTTGATGAAGAAGGTCCTGAATTAGAACTTCCTTTATCTGAAGTAGAACTACTTGGTCTATTTGTAGGTCTGTTAGAACTGCTGGAACTACTAGAGTTACTGCTAGAAGAAGGAATTTTTACTGTAATTGTACAGCTTGCAACAAATTTTCCATCTTCTGTTGTCGCCGTAATCGTCGCTGTTCCTGTTCTCACAGCAGTTACCACACCATTATTCACAGTTGCTATACTGGTTTTATCACTATGCCATTTCACTCCCTGATTTGTCGCATTTGTTGGATATACTGTGGCTGTCAAAGTTTCTTTTGCTCCAGAACGTGTCAAGGAAACCTCTGTTTTATTCAATGTAATTCCTGTTACTTTAATTTTTGAAGGAGGATTTGTATTATCCACTTTCACAGTACAAGTCGCTGTCTTCTGTCCATCTTCTGTCGTCGCCGTAATAACCGCTGTGCCATTAGAAACAGAAGTGACTTCCCCTGCTGAATTTACAACAGCTACTGCTGGATTACTGCTGCTCCAAGTTATTTTTTTATTCGACGCATTATTAGGAGTGATGTTAGCTTTTATATATTCTGTTGCTGGAATCTGATAGAGAACTATTTCCTCTCTATCAAAACTCACTCCTGCTACTGGAACATTCACAGGACGATTTTTCGTATCCACTACTACTTTACAAGTTGCCGTCTTTTTCCCATCTTCTGTTGTGACTGTAATAACTGCTGTTCCATTCCCAATCGCTGTAACCTTTCCCATATTATCTACAGCCGCAACTTTTTCATTATCCGTTTTCCAAGTCACTTTCTGATTTGTCGCATCACTTGGACTAATAATTGCATGAAGCTGTTCTGTCTGACCTATTGTAAACATATTTAAAATAGAATTATCTATACTCACTTTTGTTACTGCAACTGGCACAGATGGTTTTGTCGTATCCACAGTCACAGTACAAGTCGCTGTTTTATTTCCCTCTTCTGTTGTAACTGTAATAACTGCTGTTCCATTTGCAACTGCTTTCACCTTTCCTGTATTGTCCACAGTTGCAACCTTTTCATTATCACTCGTCCATTTCACATTTTTATTCTTTGCGCTCTCTGGACTCACTGTCGCGATCAACCCTTCTGTATTTCCGATCACAGAAAAACTGAGAGAACTCTTATTTAAAGACACTCCTGTCACTTCTGGCTCTTTTTTCTCTATTGTAACTGTAGTATCTTTAGAACCCATCGTGAAATTTCCCACATACTCATTATTTTCCTTTGTAGTAGGTACTAAAGTCCCTTCCGCATAAATACTATAAATAGGTGTGCTATCTAAGGGCTGAAATTTCACTGTCAGCACTGTCCCTTCCGCTACGGAACTTTCTGGTTTCACTTCTACTCCACCATTATAAATAGTCAGTTTTCCTCCATTATTACTCTCATAATTCAAAATATGACTTGCCACATTTACTGTTTCATTCTTATAATCTGTAGAAGCTAAAGCAGGAAGTCCATATAATTCCTGATTAACGGAATCTCCACTTAAATTAAATGGATTTGCCAATTTATGTTCACTGGTAAAACTATTTCCGACCTTATTAAAATAATGATATACAGTATTCTCTACAGTACAAGGTGTCTTTTGTTCATCTTCCCATGTCATTCCTTTTTTCTTCGCCCATTCTCCTACTTCAACTGGGGTATACTTTACATTACTATTCTCTTTTTTATATTCGTTTTCAATTGTTTCATATCTCGCATCATCCCATGTAACATCTACATAATAATATGCTCCGTCCAGCTTCACCAGATTCCAAGCATGTGACTGTGCTCTTCCTTCCCCTACCACATAAATATTTTCAATACCGCACGCATTTAATAAAAGCTGAAAAGCCTTTGTATACCCTTCACATACAGGCATAGTTGTCTTATCATCATCTAACACACTTATGATATTATGTGCAGAAGCTGCTTGTATATTTGTCTTTTCATAAGTAACTTCTTCTAACATTTTATTATGAATAGCGATTTCTTTTTCAATATCTGTTTTCAGCCCAGATACTTCATCTAGATATCTCTGTACATTTTTGTCTATCTCTTGTTGAATTTGATTGCGAACAGCCCCTCTTATATAATCTTTTTTGCATATTCCAACCACAGATTTTATATTTTTATTAGAATCTACTTCATAATAAATCCCATCTGTCACATAAAATTCTGGATGATCATATAAAATGACAGTATAAATCATCTCTAGCTCTTTCTCTGTAAAATTTTTTCCAAAGCCTGACACATCTAGCCTATTTCTAAAATAATATATATTATTCTGTAATTGTGCATCTTCTGACCCATTTTGAAATGCATCAATATAAGCCACTATCAGATCATAAAACCGCATCGCTTCGCTCTGTTTCTGGGTATTTTCCTTATAATACTCCCTAATCCATTCTTTTCCATAGGTAGAAGCGTAAGAATTAATTGTGCTAGAGCGTTCATTGGACATCTGAAATACTTCCATATTCTCCCATGGTTCTCCATCTATCTGCTCTACCTGATAATTCGTTCTTTCTCCTGTCTGTAAACTAAAAGTTTCCGGCACATTAGCCGCATATCCTATCACTGGAAAACCAGATAGAAGAACGGTAGCAGCTAATAAACTCATGCAACTCTTTTTTATTTTATTTTTTTTGTTCCTCATACTGAATCACCCTTTTTTAAATTTTTATTATAACTAAATCTTTCTTATTATACTCTATTACAAGGAAAAGATCCAGCATATTCCAATAAATAGAATTGTTACATTATTACTATATTATTATTCAACTTTTTGGACAAAAGTTCGCGCAGGAACAAAGATATTTAGGCGAAGCCGCACTCCGTTCCAGACATAATGAATATGAAATCTTCTGAACTCAACGGGTTCACCAACGTCTTCCAAGGGACTTCTTTTGAAATACCTTTGTTCCTGCGCTAGTTTATAATATAGACAAACTTACAAAATAAGATTGGTGTTATTTTTAAACTTACTTTACATCAAACAAATATTTATGATAAAATGAATGATATTCATAATAAAGAAATTTTTAATCTGGCATAAAAAATCCATTTTAATTATTTGAAGAAAAGAACGTGTCCAAATTCAACCAAAAGCAGTGCAGATTTGCTAAAAAATCATGTCATAATGAAAGGAGAATTTGTTTCCATAGGGTTAGGTAAAATCACATTTCCTGTAGAAGAAATATATTCAGCAGATTTATGCCATTAAGTCATTTTTTTCTTATCAGGATTTAATCCTTTATGATAAAATATAATACAAAAGAAACTCTGTAGAAAAGTTTACCTACATTAAATTCAGGATTTTCAAAGGCTAATGAGAATTTTAATTCCAAAATATATTCTCAATATTGCCTTAAAAAATATCAATTATAATTTATAAAGGAGATTTTTTATGAAAATGGAAAAATGCAAAAAAGAATCATTTATTGTAATTGGAAAAGAAGGCTCAACATCTGATGGAGCAGAATTTATTCAACGGTTATGGGAAGACGCCAATTCTCATTTTGAAGAAATTCGGCATTTGGCTAAAAAAGATAAAAGCGGAAATATCAGTGGAATATGGGGTGCTATGTCTGATTTTTCACGTTCTTTTAACCCGTGGGAAGATTTCAACAAGGGACTTTATCTAGCGGGAATAGAATGTGAAAATGATGCAGAAGCACCTGAAAATTGGACAAAGTGGATTATTCCTAGTTATGAATATATTTATGTTGAATGTGAAAATGAGAATACATTTTCTGATGTAATCCAATATCTGAAAGAAAATAATATTTCATTAGTAGGTGCTGTTCATGACTTTACATGCCCACAGACTGGAAAAAATTACATGTTTTTCCCTATTAAAAAACTGTAAATCAGATTCTATATAAAATTATAATTTACCAAACCGTTATTCCATGATAGATTACTATTTCCTCAAATATTCCCCTAAAACATCTCTTAATATATTATAATCATAATAAACAAAAGGAAGAATTAACTTCCTAGAACAGCCAACAAACTAGCCCTGACAAGCACCTATTCCAAAAGAAGCCCCTTGGAAGACGTAGCGAAAGCGCGGCTTCGCCTAAATAGGTGCTTGTCAGGGCAACCCCAACCCTTTGACTTTCTCACTCACCACACTATACAAATATTCATGATAAATATTCATGCAATATTTTTTTAATAGTTGCCTGTACTGTTTCTTCTTCAGCCAATTCAATTAGCTTATTAAAATCCTCAATTTCATCATTTGTAAAAACAATAGAAACTACTTTTTCTATTCTTCCAGCAACATGTTCATAATCTTCTGGATGTGCCCAAAAACATCTCAAGCAAAAACTTTCTTCCTTTTTCTCCCAATTATCACAATGTTCACATGTCCAAGACTTTGCTCTATTAGCAGAAGGACTAAGTAACATAAAACATTCTATATCTTTTTCATCATATTCACCAACTATTTCATAGGGAACACGATGGTCTACTTGAAGCGTTGCCCCATCCATTTCCTCCAGATAAATAAAACATTTTGAACCATATTTTTCAATTAATGCCTGTTTCAAAGCCTTTGAGAGTACTGTTCTTCCAGCGGTTTTTGAAAGAATATTTTTAACATCTTTAGGATCTCCAAATTTATAAGCCGCTATACTTTTCCCATCAACTCCCGAAATACGGTATGTTATCACAGGTATTCCGTACTCTCTAACATCTCTAATTGCTCTAGGTGGATGATTATATCTATAAATATCCTTTAACTCTTGAGAGGTAATATAACCATTTTTAAGAATATGCTGTATTACTGTTCGTGGTCTTTTTGCTGTTACTGTTTCCAACAAATCAAGAAATTCTTTCGGATAGTTATTCATGACATTGCCTCCAAAAAAGATAACTGTTGAGGTTGCATATTAAATATAGGCATTAACCCCTTGCTAACATATAATGCCTCAAATGTTATTGATTTTTTCCCAAGTAATAATGATTGACTAGAAATTCCTGCATTTAACATAACTTTTTTACAACATAGGCTTTGAGGAAGTTCTTCTCCATATTCTTTTCCTCCACATGTTCCATCATAGCTAATAAGATAGTCTACACCTTTTCGGTTAAGTATCTCAATTGCCTGAACAAATTCATCAAATGGCACTCCGGCAAAGTAACGATTATCTCGCACATTTGTAACACCTTGATATGGTGGATCTATATAAACTAAATCCCCTGATTTTGCCATCTCTAAAACATCATGATAGTCAAGAGCTGAAAATATAGTTTTACCATTCAATAGACATGCTATTGCATAAACATTTTGTTCTAATGTCTTAGGATTAGTTCCATGTCTACGCTTATCAGGTGATTGATTAAAATTTCCTGTTTTTCCATATCGCACTGCTCCTTTAACACACCTAGCCAATAAGTATAACATATTTGCTGGCTTTTCATCACCACTATTAAATCGTTCTCTAACATCATAAAAATGCTGCACATGATCTTCACCATAAGAAAACTGTTCCTTCCACACAGCAGAATAATCTTCAACTAATCTCTTTGGATTTTCAACTGCTTCTTTTACCAAATTTACTAGCGGCTGATTCAAGTCATTAATCCAAAAACAATTCGTTCTATTTTCATATGCTGTTGCTATACTTATTGCCGCCATTCCAGCAAAAGGCTCGATTAACCTGCTAAATTTTTGCGGCATATATTGAAGTATTTGAGGTGCTAGAATACGTTTTGAACCCTGATACTGAACAATATGAGGCATTTTACCATTCATCTATTCTTCATCTCCTTTTCAAACTCAACTATATCTCCTATATATTATATCATATACATTTATCATAATAAAACCCAAAAGGAAGAATCAACTTCCCAGAACAGCCGATAAACTAGCCCTGACAAGCACCTATTCCAAAAGAAGCCCCTTGGAAGACGTCGGCACTTAATAAGCAAACCCGCAAGAAGCGGGATTTGCGAATTTAGTGTCCGTTACGTCTGGAACGGAGCGAAAGCGCGGCTTCGTTGGAATAGGTGCTTGTCAGGGCGACCCATCTTAATATCTCTCTAATTTAGTCAAAAGAAACCTTTCATCTTCTTCATTAAGAATATCCCCCTTCATCATCTTTATCGCAACTTCCTGTGCTTTTCTACATTTCATCATTATAAAACTAGGATAATAACTATCTATCGCTCTCATAGTATCTATCGCATCAGAAAGTACTTTTGAATTAATTCTACTATTTTCCCCTCGTTGGTCACAAATCCACCCTAACGCCAAAATACAGCATATCAACTCCTGTATTGTAATATTCCCCGTCAAAATAACATCACAAATCTCTTTCACTACTTGATTTTCTTCTACTTCACTTACTCCCATATCCCCATTATTATCTTTTCTCAAAGCCACACCCATCGCATAAGAACTAAACTGAAGATTACTGCTCATTTTTTGTCTTCTATTTTTTATATTAATATCTCTATGTAACTCATTATAAATCCACGCAATCTGAGTTTTTGTTTTTGCATGAGTATACAAACATGCCTCCAAATATTTTGAATTTTCGTGAAGATCTATGAGTTTATCTAATTGCACCTTAGAAGCACACATACTGAGAGTATAAATCGCCTGAATATTTGTTGATGTTGTCGCCCCTCCCATGGATAATCCCTGCAAATCTGCGCTGATTTGATTCATACAAATATCTGACAACCTATCTCTCTCTCTTTCTGTCCATTGATTTCCTAATTTTCTAGCGATATAAAAAAGCCGTTGTTTTTCATACTCTCCGAAAGAATTTTCGAGCGCATCTAAAACAACTTCCGCAAAATCATTTTTATTTTCTGCATTACATATACTTGAGATTACATCTCTTATCTTTTTCGCTATGGTACTTTTTTCATTCTTACCTCTACTCTTTTCATAATTTTTACATAGCTGTAAAACATTATTAATTTCCTCTTTTGGTCGTAAAATACTGCCTTTAGGCGCTACAAATTTTGCCTTTATTCCAGAATACTCCCCTGACTCAATCGCGATATCAATACTTCCCTCTTCAATCCTTTCTTTCCCATCTTCTTCCATGCTCGTCCAAGCATTCATAGAAATAACTTTATTACTCCCCATAAAAATAGTAAATGACACATATGCACCATCATAATACTTCTTTTTAAAATTAATATTTCCATTTGCGATAGTTCTATAAGTTCCATCAATATTTTGACTCTTTATAGGAATCGCGATCATATTTTGTTCTGGCATAAGTTTAAATCCTGTCATAACATCTGATTGATAAGGAAGTTCTGCTCCTGTAGGTATAATCATATGTACAGCGCCATTTCTCACTCCTAAATAAAGGCTGTCATTTAAAATACTCTTTCCCCATTCAATCGCTAAATGCGTTTCAAAATCCTTTTTCTTCGTTTCTACTTCTAAAGAACTGCTATGAAGTTCTTCTTTATATTCATCAGATAAATCTTGTGATACCCCTAATAATCTCATATCATCTTTTAATTCTTCATATTTATGAAGATAATAGTGATATACCGCCGCCCCTCTAGCCACTGACTGGTCAGGATCTAATGCGACGATAGGAGAAAATCCAAAAAATTCAGTCAAGCGTTCTGTTATCATATAAAATTTTGACATGCCACCATTGACAATTACCGCATCGATAAAAACATCTTCTATTCCCAACTTTTTGGATGCTTTATTTAATACATCTAAAATAGGATATATAATATTCCTTGTTGATGTAATTTGTTCTATTCTCTTGTAATCATTATAATGAATATTTTGTCCCATAAATCTTTGAAGAATTTCTTCTATTTCTTCTTTTGTAAAACTATCATCATAGGCATATCCAATCCCACCCATATTACCTCCGACTGGAAATCCCATGTCTTCTTCGTCATCATCCCAGCCAGAACTATAATCATCACTACATCTTTCACTCAATTCTAGTTTTAGTTCTTCCGCATAATTCCTCAATTGGGGCTTTATTCTCTTCTCCTCGTGTCTTAATTTTTTCACTATTTCAGGGTGATTTTCATATTGTTTTATATATCTTAAAAACATTTCATTAGCTATCGCCTCATCAAAATCATCTCCTCCAAGAAGTGTATATCTATTTGTTGCGATTTCATCTACTTTTAAAACTTCTTGAAAATCATCTCTTCTTTTAATTTCATGCATAGTGATATCAAGTGTTCCACCTCCGAGATCAAATACTAATACATTCTTTTTTGTAGTCAAATCTATGATCCGATTTGAAATTTCTCCATTATGTATTTGATTAATTAAATCATAAATAACCGCATTGGGTTCAGAAAGCAATACTGGCCTTTCACTCCCATCTGCATTTTTCACTTTAATTCCAGCCAATTCCGCTGCATCGCGTGTAGCTTTGCACATAACAGAATCAAAATTTGCAGGTACTGTGATAACAGCATCAGAAATCTGACATTTATAGATCTTTTCTGCCTGCCTCAATAAATGATTTAATATTCTAGATGACACTTTTGCCGGAGTCTTATCTGGAATATCCTCTGATAGCCCTTCTGTATTAGGTTTTCCCATCTGGCTCTTGATTGATTTTGCGACCAAATGGGGGCGCAATGGATATTGAATCTTTGCAAAATCCCCCACCAAAGGCTCAAAATTCTTTTCTTCTCTATAATAAACACAAGAAGGAAGTGTTGGTTTCTTCTGACGGCTTAATTTTGCCTCCGCAGTCACTGTACTGTAGATATCTACCGCACGCGGAATTTCCACCACTTTACTGACAGCATCTCCATTTGTCTTTACATTTATCGTTGCAAGTACAGAATTTGTCGTTCCTAAATCAATTCCCACACACAAATCATTGTGTTCTTCACCATAAATTATCATTATATCTCCTCCTTCACTTTCGGTCTTGATATCTGAATCTCTTTATCCCGATAAATCCATCCGGGAGATATCACTTTCACTTTCTTTTCATCATCATTATTTTTAAATGCCGTCCCCTCATAATTACAAAATTCTACATCAGATGCTTTTACTATTTTTGTACTATTTATTTTCATAATAGGGTCAATATGACTGTCGCGGACAAATTGTATTAATTTCTTCACCATAATCAATAACCCATTAATTTCAACTGGCAGTTCATAATTACGCGCTTTTAGTTCATCAATTCCCTTCTTCACCACTAATAATTCATCTAAAATACAGCCATATTTTTCTGAATTTAATTTCGAGAAAAATTCTGCTAATTCCTTTGATTTACTCGCCTCAATCTGCTCATCAAACTCATCTTGCAGCTCTTGAAGCATAGTATTTGTCCTTTCTAATGTATTCTCTAATTGCATCATCTTTCTTAAAGCCTGTTCATGAGATATTTTATCTTGATTACTAGATGATTTCTTCTTTTCATTTCTAAAAGTCTGAAACCCATATATATTTCCTACAGCATCTGCTAAGTCATAAAAAAAATATTTAGCGAGAGTATTTCCTAAATACTGCAAACTTCTAGAATCCTCATAGATATCTATCTCTGGATATTTTGCATATATCATAATCACAGCGATTCTTTCCTGAGAATCATGCTTTTTCCCATTTTTCAGTGAACCCTCTCTCCGAAGAGTTTCAAACTTCTCATAGGACTTATTATCCCCTGTCATAGCCTTTGCAAAGAGTGAGGCTATCTCAGCCGCCCATTCTAAAATCTCTCTGCGCTCTATAGGATTAGCCATTCTGCGGCTGCGAAATACCTGAATCACTTGATCTCCCGTCAAAGAATAATCATACTCTCTATTTAATTCTATCGCACATTTCGTCAGTCCTATCTCAAAATCTTTACATATAGAGTTAAAAATTCTATTTTCTAAAATAATTTCTTCATTCTCTACATTTCCTCTTTTGATTTTCTGCTTCATTCCTTTATGAATTTCTTCTAATATCTCCTTTACTTTTTTATCTTTTATATCAATCATTTTTCCTTTCCTCCTATCCATTTCCATTCTATTATATCGTATATACTTTTTCTTCCTCTGCGAAAATAACCTGTGTTCTCGATTGAACATCTGTCATCAATCGCTGTTCAATCGTATCCTCACTGTCTTTGTCTTGCTCACTGCAATGTACAATCACCGCCTTTTTAGGATTAATCCTTTTTATAAACTGCACCATCTCATCAAAATCCACATGTAAAGTAAAATCCACTTTCACCTTTTCATATTTCGGAAACTGTTCTATCTTTTTACTCCCAATGATCACATGCATTTGTTTCTCCTTACAAGTCCCTAACAGATAATTATTTTCTGTCATAATAGGGATAGAAAGCTGCTCCATTTTTTTTACTATTCGGAAAACTTCTTCTTCTATAAAAATATTATAGTTTAAATTTTCTTCTTTATTCCTCTCATTCAATACCTTTAAAAACTCCACACCCTTACTCAACTGCTGCACTCTGCAATACACAGTTCTTCCATTTTGAAGTAAATGAATCACCTGTTCCACTAATCGCCCTAAACCATCTGAATACCTTTTCACTGATGGACGTTTCGCATATAGCCCACACATAATAACAGTATCTATCTCTATACCGCTCGGTAAACTAAATCCATCAGTTAATGGAGTAGGATTGACTGAAAAATCGCCTGTATATAATATCTTTCTATTTTTATACTCAAAAAGCATCATCATCGCTCCCGGTATATGACCTGCTGGAAAAAAAGTGACTTTATACTGCTGCATATCAATAGTCTGCATATAACTGACATACACAGCTTTCTTTTCCAATAAATATTGAGTAGCCATACGCTCTTGTTCTTTTTTTTTGCGATAAGGAGTGATAAAATTTTTATCATAAATCTGATATTCTGACAAAAATGCTGTCATCTCTGTCATAAACACTGGTGTATTTGATGTTTCCTTTAATAATTTAGGCAAATATCCAACATGATCTAAATGTGCATGAGATATGTAAATTTGATTGAGTTGGCTTAAGCTCTGAATAAACGGAGAGGTTAATAAGCAATACAGATTAGGTTCAAATAAAATATTTTGATCGATTCCGAGTCCACAGTCTAAAATAAGATTGGATAGACCCAGTTTTATATAATAACAACTCGCGCCAACACGCTGTCCTCCACCCAATGCCATAAAATAAATATTATCGTTCATCTTTTTTGCTCCTGACTTAAAAATTCCCTAAACAGTTTTCTGTACCTTTTATCCCCAATAAATGAAATCTTAATTAAACAAGAAAATTTCTCTACACACAATTCTACCGCAAATATCTATACTTTAAAAGATACATTTTAACTTTTTCTATAAAATTTCCAGCTTCTGTTCTTCTTGTTCCGCTTATTTCTTTTGTTTTGCTTGTCCCTGTTTCGCTTGTTCTTGTTCCGCTGCGGCAAGCCTTTCTTTCCAACGAAGCCGCGCTCCCGCTCCGTTCCAGACGTAACGGATACTAAATTCGCAGCTCCGCTTCTTGCGGAACTGCTCATTAAGTGCCAACGTCTTCCAAGGGGCTTCTTTTGGAAAGAAAGGCTTGCCGCAGCTAGTTTGTCAGCTATTCTACCGCTTCAGGTCTAAAGGAGTACTTTATTGTTAGGAGTATAGTTTTTAGATTCATCTAATATTAAGTAAATAAATATTGTTAAATCTTATAAACTAATTTATAGCAATAAACTAATATTATAGGAGATTTTTCTATATTAAAATCAGGGATTTTCTTATCTTTCATATTTTATCTCCA
>CANRVK010000029.1 GCA_947643285.1 uncultured Eubacteriaceae bacterium | reverse complement strand
GCTTATTAAGTACCAACGTCTTCCAAGGGGCTTCTTTTGGAATACTTCCTTGCCTTCGCTCGTTTGTTGGCGGTTCTACTCTGTGAAAAGCGAATTTCATAATGAGAAATAAAAAGTCTGAACTATTACAATTGTTCTGATACTTTGCTTTTATATTCTTGTGTAAGTGAGTAGGGAAGATTTGTCTTTTTCTGTTCACCGCTGAGGCAACGCATAGGCGTCTTATGGTTTATTTCCTCTGCATGGGTCTGTTCGTCTGTTCCATTGAGTAGGAAAGGTTCTCTCTTCCCCTACTCGCTGCGTGGGGTGCGTGCAGCAAAGCTGCTAATTTCCTTACGCACCCCTGTGCATAAAAAAGGAGGCAGACTTAAACTGTCTGCCTCCAATAATTTAATGTTTCTTTTAACGTATCTGTGAGTTCATATTTTCTCTTCCAATCGGTTGCTTCGACCAGTTTTTTAATATCTGCTTCAATAATCGGCACATCTATTGGTCTAAGTTTTGCCTCATCTACTTCTATTTTAATTTCCACAGATGATAATTGTAAAAGTTCTTTTAAGATAGATTGAATTTGAATGGCTTTTCCGCTTCCTACATTATAGGTTTCTCCTTTTTTTCCCTTTTCCATGAGTAAAGCATATGCCGCTACTACATCTCTCACATCTGTGAAATCTCGATACGCACTTAAATTGCCTACCCTGATCACTGCTTCTCTTTTTCCTTTTTCAATTTCTGCTACCTGCTTGCAAAAATCTGATACTACAAAGATAGGAGATTGAGCAGGTCCAATATGATTAAAAGCCCGTACCATAATGATATCCATTTGATAAGCATCAGAGTAAATTTTACTCAGCATATTTTGACATGCTTTGGTAGCAGCATAAATATTTCCCGGACGAAGTATGGTTTCTTCTTGAATGGGAACAGCTTCTGGAGAAATATAGCCATATTCTTCCCCAGAACCGATCATTAAGATTCTAGTTTTACCACCCCATTCTCTCACGGATTCTAATAGATTGATACTGCCTTTAATATTGATATCAATCGTGAGTCCGGGATTTTCCCAAGATAACTTTACAGAGCTTTGAGCCGCCAGATGGAAAATATAATCTGGATTTACGGAATTTAATACTTCTACTATCGCGTCTTTTTCAAGGATATTCAAATTATAGATATCTACCTTTTCTTTTTGTATCCTTTCATTTTCCATTTTTGTTACAGCAACAGACCACCCACATTCTTTGTTCAGATAATCCATCAGATAATTACCTACAAATCCTGCTCCACCTATAATTAACGCTTTTTTCATGTTCTCTCCTATTGGATTTTAGAAATCTGTATTTCTTTCGCTACTAATTCCATATCATGATCTACCATACGTTTCACTAACTCAGTAAAAGAAATTTCTCTTTTCCAGTTCAGATTCTTTTCTGCTTTAGCTGGATTGCCCAAAAGTACATCTACTTCTGCTGGGCGGAAATACTGAGGGTTTATTTTTATTATAGTTTTTCCAGTCGCTTTGTCAATCCCTATTTCATCTACTCCTGTCCCTTTCCATTCTATGGCGATTCCGATATGTGAAAATGCCGTTTCTACAAATTCTCGTACTGTCCGTGTTTCATTCGTCGCAATCACATAATCATCAGGTGTTTCTTGTTGAAGCATGAGCCACATCGCTCTTACATAATCTTTGGAGTGTCCCCAATCACGTTTAGAATCTAGATTACCCAGTTCTAAATATTCTTGTACTCTTTGTTTGATACGTGCTGCTGCATTTGTGATTTTACGGGTGACAAACTCTTTCCCTCGGCGTTCACTTTCATGGTTAAATAAAATCCCACTGCAGGCATATAGATTATAACTTTCACGGTAGTTCTTTGTAATCCAGTGACCATAAAGTTTCGCCACACCATAGGGACTTCTCGGATAGAAAGGCGTCTTTTCAGATTGCGGCATCTCTTGTACTAAACCAAACATTTCGCTGGTAGATGCCTGATAAAATCTCGCTTCTGGCTTCACAAGGCGAATAGCTTCTAAGATATTGGTAACACCTAGTGCATCAATATCTGCCGTCGCTAAAGGCTGTTCCCAGCTAGTCCCTACAAAAGATTGTGCTGCTAAATTATATATCTCATCTACTTTTGAAATTTTCATCGCATTAATTAAAGAAATCGGATCTGTCATATCTGCATAAATAAAATGGATTTTATCTTTGATATGCTCTACATTTCCATAATCTACCACACTTTTTCTGCGCATAATCCCATATACTTCATATCCTTTTTCTAATAATAATTCCGCCAAATAAGAACCATCCTGCCCCGTAATACCTGTAATCAATGCACGTTTTGTCATTTTTTTATTTCTCCTTTTTTTCAATCTTTAAATTAGGTGTTTACATAGCTTTGAATTACTTGAAAATGCTAGATTATTTGTTTGCAATTCTTCAATTTATATTCTGTCTTCAAAAAACTTTATTTTTCATTTCATAATAAATATACTTTAATATGTCATTTATGGTAGCACATAAGGAAATAAAAAGCAAGGCAATATGAATACTTCATTTTTTACATTTATTGAGTATAAATTTGTATATAATTTCCAGAAGACTAGAAATAATAATACTTATCATTCGATTTATATTGTTTCTAACCTTCTCATTATCTACTCTAACACTTTTTCTTATATCCATTTATTTTTTATTTATATCTATATATATTCATTTCGATTACATATTTTCAAATTTTCTAATACTTTTTTAATATCTCCAGCAGCTTCCTTTTCACAGATCAAAGTTGCATCTGCTGAATCTACTATAATTAGATTTTCTAGTCCTACTGCTGCAATTAACTTTTTAGTACCTTCAATAATACAATTTTGAGAATTGATTGTGATAATATTACCTGAAATTACATTTCCATATTCATTTGTTTTACGAATACGTTCTACTGCTAACCATGAGCCTACATCATCCCATCCAAAAGTTCCGGGTAAAGTATAAATATCCTGAGCTTTCTCCATAACTGCATAATCTATAGACTCAGAAGGAAATGCATAAAATTCTTTTTCTAGAACATTTTCCTCTTCTGGAGCTTTAATCGCGTTTTTTATTTTTAGAAGACCGGCATAAGTTTCTGGCATAAATTGTTTTATATTTTTTAAAATACTAGATACTTTCCACACAAACATTCCGCTGTTCCATAGATATTCCTCTGTTTCTAAATATTCTTTTGCTACTTCTAGGCTAGGTTTCTCTACAAAGCGGTCAACTGCAAAGGCACGCTTATTATATTTATGAGGATTAAATTTAATGTACCCATATCCAGTTTCTGGATAATCTGGAGTGATTCCAATTGTGACTAAATTAGAATTTTCCTCTGCTATTACACATGCATCTTGCAATGCACTCACAAACATACTGTTATATTTAATCAGATGGTCAGAGGGCAATACCATCATAAGTGCATCTTCATATTTATGAGAAATATAAATTGCTCCTAAACCAATACAAGGAGCAGTATTTCTACCTATTGGTTCACATAGAATATTTTCTTCTGGTAAATTAGGAAGCTGTTGTTTTACTAATTCTTTGTAATCCTTATTTGTTGAAATAAAAATATCTTCTATTGCAACAATTGGCAAAATTCTTTCTATTGTTAATTGAATCATGGTTCTGCCATCACCTGTTAAAGACAAAAATTGCTTTGGCAAATTTTTTCTACTTCTTGGCCAAAATCGTTCTCCCCGTCCTCCAGCCATGATAAGTGCCGTTGTTTTCATGCTTTTACTCCTTCTTCTAAATTATTATATATAACTCATCTATTTATATTTATTGTTCTTTTATTATTTGTATTAGTATACGAATAAAATAATTTTATTGAAGTTTTATTATATTAACTATTACAACAGATTAATTTATTATTCTAATCTTTTTTCTTTCTTCATTTTGTCCCTATTTTAAAAAAATCATTGACTTTAAAACGATTTAACTTTTCCACTCTATTATTTTCTTTTTTTTCACTAAAAAACTCTTTTTTGAGCATCTTGCTAACGGAATATCGCTATAAGAATCTGTATAAAATTCTGCAATATTCACACTTTCTTCTTCACATCTTCCTAAATAATTTCTTAACCTTTTCACCTTTTCTTCCCCATAACAATTCAAACCGCTATATTTTCCTGTATATTTGTCAACTATGGAAGCAAGGATTACTTCTATCCCTAACCTTTTTTGAAGTGGAATTAATAAAAATTCAGGAGAAGCAGAAATAATAATATCTGTTTTCTCTTTTTGTTTTTTATACCATGGTTCTATTTTCCATTCATGTTCTTTCCAAAAATTTTCTATTTCTAAATCAATATCATCAATATACAAAAGAAAAGAAAAAAATTTTTCTTTCCATTTTGTTTTTGTTTGAAACCTTAATAAATACTGAATAAATCCTTTTACTTGAATTGGCAAGGCTTTTATAATTTTTTTATTGTGACGCAACTCAAAAATATAAAAATCTAATGTACTATCTCCTGAGTAAATAGTTCCATCAAAATCATATACCTTCATTTTTTCTACCTCACTCCAGTAAATATCATACTTTTTATTGCTAATGCTAACTCTCGTTTATCCTCTGATTGTCCTAATGCCCATGGCGATACCGCATCAGGCAATAATATTTTTATGATAATCTTATCCCCCTCCGGCATCTTAAAATCAAATTCTATATTTTCTCCTGAAACAACTACTCTATCCTCAATTAATTCTTCATTTACCAAAATAGATATCTTCTGTTTATCGCAAAATACTCCAGCTAATTCAATCTCTCCATGTATCAATTGAAAATCTTCTTTCTGTTGTAAAAAAAAGGCTAACTCCAAACAATTTCCATCTGTCCATGCAAATTCTTCTTCCCTATGTGATATGCCTTTTTTTACAAATAAATCTGCATTTCTTTGTTCTGTAAAAAATAAAATTTTTTCACCTAAAAAATAATTTGGTACTGATATAATATGATAAGAAGATGGAATAGATATAAATTGAAGTTTATCATCCAATTTATCTAACTTTTTGTAGAACCACTCTGTTTCTTCTAAAGTAATACCCGATAAAGTATGATATAAAACCTCTTCATCTTTCTCTGATGCTAAAATTTTTTTCACATAACCATCCTTAGAGAAGTATATAATAGGCGTTTCATTTTCAAAGTTATATCCACCATCCACATGATTTACTCTATTATTAAAGGTAGAAAAAAGTGGATTATAAAGTTTTGGATTTGTGTCTAAAATAAATTGAGCAATTGGTGTCATATTTACATAATTTGCCTTTGAAGATTGAATCAAACCATAATCATAAACAATAAAACAATTACTAACTGCAGTTATAGTAGTTAAAATATAAAATATAGATTTTACGAAAGAATTTACGATTAATTTATCATAATAACTTACTACAACAATGATAAGAATTCCCGCACTCCATGCATTATATCTTGCAATACCTGACATTCCTGAATTAATATGTACCATAAAAGAATAAGCATAGACTACTACAAAAAAACTAAGTATCATTAGATGAAATTTCCATACTTTTTTTCTCAAAGCTATAACAAAAAATGCAATCATAATAAATAGCAATATTGCATAATAAGGTAAAAATCCAAAATTCCAATCAAAAATATAGGCGAAAAATCTTTGAAGCACGGTTTCGTTTCCATGTAAAAAATTAGAATGAGATGCTGTTAAATTTATATGTCCAATTTGATAGTAATTATAGCAAAAAGGAACTAATGAAATCAAATAACAACAACCATATTTTATTATTTTTGTCCTATTTTGAAAAATACAAGTTATAATATTAATTTTATTTTCTTTCTTTCCTCTGCTTTCTTTCAATAACACAATAAAATATTCTATTATCATAAATATGCCTACTGCCATAATTGTTGGATTTAATGTTCCAGCTAAAGAAAGAACAATTGCTGCTCGATGATATTCTTTACAAGTCCAATGTAAAATAGCTATTCCAAGTAGTGAATAAATAAATACTTCTGCTGATATCCATGTCAAATAAAATACAATGGGATTAAGACTAAGAAGCATAATAAGGACAAATTTTTTTTTATTTTCTATCTTACTATGTCGGTAAATAAAATACAATAAACAAAAAATAGAGAAACAATTCGCTAAACCAAATCCATATATAGCAGGTAATCCTATTAAATGTAAAATTAAAACAAAAGGAACACAGACAAGAGAATAGGTGAAAAAGTACCATGTCAATTCTTCTCCATTCTTTGCGATATACTGAGATAAACTGTATCCATCTATATATTCACTCCATTCTGGAAAAATCTCTTTTGCTTTTATAATATCATTTTGAGAAATTGTAAAATTATGTTCATATATTAATGATACTGTCATTAACGAATAATCATCCCATTCTCCTGTTGGTTGTGGCACATAAATAGAACATACTACTATCCAGAAAAACGCATATAATATAATGTAATATTTCAAAATTCTTTGTAAATTCATTATTATTCCCTTTCTTTATCTATCCACATAGAATATTATCTATTTCTTATAAATCATATAAAATATTAAAATTCCAAAACAAATTCCCATTCCCATTAAAACTTTATCTTTTAAAATAACACGAACGGGATCTCCACTGCTTTCTATTGTTTCAATATCCATACTATATCGAATACATATTAATAGTAATATAGGAACTAAAATCAGCCAGTTTACACTTTCATTTATCATATTTTTCTCTAAACACTATAAAGAAAAAAATACTACAGAAAGCGTCATACAACTATACATATTTTTATCTAAAAACTCTTTTGAATAAAAAGCTAAAACTTTTCTTGTAGTATCACTACTTTTTATTAACTCATTTCTTCTCTTTCCAAATCCCAAATAAAAAGCTCCTGTAATTACAACAAGATAAAGCCATACAGAAATCGAAATTCCTGTGATATATCCTCCATATAAAACTCGTAATAAAAATCCAGAACTTAACAAAACAATATCTAATAATGGTATATTTTTACCTTTAACAGAATAAAATAAATTAATAATAAAATATATTATTAAAATAATAAGTGATATAATATTATAACTAATATAATATGTAATACCTAAACTAATTATAAATAATAAAATAGTAAATAAGATAGCACTTTCTATTTTAATTTTTCCAGCCGCTAATGGTCTATATTTTTTGGTTTCATGTAATCTATCCTTTTCTATATCACAAATATCATTAATAAAATAAATGCAAGAACACATTAGACTAAAACTAATAAAACCCAAAAATGTAATGACTAATACTTTTGTATGAAATATTTGTGCACTAAAAATAGGAGCTGCAAAAATTAATATATTTTTTATATAGTGTTGTATTCTCATTTCTTTTATATAATTCATTTTTTATCCTTTCTGTTAAACTCATCCTCTTTTTACTAAAAAATGCTAATCCATGTTTTGGAAACATATCTTTATAAAAATCTAGTATAACAAATTAATCTAAATCTTTATCTGATAAATCATCTTTTTTATGGATAATAGCTTCTATTTCTTTTGCAACTATATCTGGAGTACAGTTTTCAGATACAAATTTTTTCCCTTCTTTTTCATATAAATCATATTCTCCATGAATAATTTTACTAATTTCATCACATAACTCAAACTCATTAATAAAAGGACTCACTTTTTTTACAGATTGATCAGGCAGTTCACTAAACCATCCTATATCAGAAACTACGCATATTTTTCCCATCGCCATACTTTGTATTAAAGTCGCAGAAGATTCTCCATTATATGGATATCTCAAATTTAATACAGCGTTACTATCATAGATAGCATTAAAAAAATCCTCTGTAGTAATAAAATCTGTCTTATAAATATATTCATCTAAATATTCATCTGCATATTTTCCTTCTCCTACCATCACATAATATATTTTTTTCTTATTTATTGAATTATATTGCTTTATGGCTTTACAACATAAATCATTTTGTTTACTCGGTGCAATATATCCTGCCGAAACAAATATATAAGCATCTTCTTCGATAGAAAATCTTTTTCTTAAATATCCTCGCTTTTTTTTCATAGAATTAGTATTACATTCTACAAAGTGAATTTTATATACGAAAGTATTAGGTGTTTTCTTTAATACAATTTCTTTTGCATAATCAGAGTGTACTAGGATACCTAAAGCTCTTTCAAAAACTTCTTTATTCATAGGAATTTCTGATGACAGATTTTTATGATCTAATAAATCTCTACTTTTATTTATTTTAAAACTTTCCTTTATATCTATAATTCCTTTTATTTCTTCTAACTCATAAATTTTTGAAAATAACAAATTTTTTTTCTTATAAAATTCGACTGTCAAATAATATAAGCTCACATCATGTAAAATAATATAACCGGGATGTTCTAAAAGCATCTCATACATATATTCATGAAAATATGGATTATTACCAAAATTATAGAGTAGGATATCATATTTCTCATAATCAATCTTTTCAATTTCATCTTCTATATAAAAATGTTTGCGTATTTGTTTATTTTCTAAGGAATATCCATCTACTAATATAGTAATATCAAATAATTTTTCTAATCCCCAGATTAAAGTTTCACTATATTCACTGATCCCTGATTTTTGAGGCCAAAATGGACTGATATATAACATCTTTTGTTTTTCCACATCATTTCTCCTAGCTATTTCCTAATAATTTTCCTATTACATAATCCCAATTTACATTTTTTTCTAATAAGGTTTGATATCCTCGTTCTCCTAATGTTTTAGCCAATGATTTATTTTTATATAAATCATCTATATAAGTTGCAAGTTTTTCTGGATTATCTGATTCAACTATATATCCATTTTCTTTATCCACTACAAACTCTAATGGTCCTCCTGCATCTTCATGCACGATCACTGGTTTTTTAGCAAAAAAAGCCTCTAATGTAATATAGCCATAATCTTCATCATATGCTCCAAAATATACGGCTAAACAATTCGCATAATAATTGATTTTTTCTTCTTCTGTGATAAATCCAACAAGTTTTACTCTTTTTTCTAATTTATGTTTTTTTATTTCTGATTTTAAGTATTCTACCTCTTTTTCACTTCCAGAACCAGCTATTACAAATTTCACATCTGTTTTTACAAATTTTGCTGCTTGTACTAATAATCTTTGACGTTTAATAGGGTCAATTCTGCTCGCATAAAAAATATAATCATTATATTCATTACAATATAGTTTTTCATAGTTAAGCGGTGGATGGTATAATGCTTCTCCCACAATTTTATTATATTTCATTAATCGATTTGCCGTATTTTTAGAATTAGTGTATATCCTTTTTGCCTCATTCATATATTTCGTATCATGTTCTATAATCATTTTTCTAGCCCATTCTCCATCACTCATTTTATCCAGATCTCCGTAGGGCGTCTTCCATAAGTCATATGCTTGTCTATGTTGATGTAAGAGCCATAATACTTTGTTCTCATGTTTTACATAATATGCTGGAAATTTCATAGCGATTACTAAATCAATCTTTTCTCCATTCACTTCTGATAAATCCATCATTCTTCCCATCTGCATACATTCTAATAAAGTTGTAACAGGATACCACTTAAAAGGAATAGTAACAATATCCACTTGATGACCTCTCTTTTTTAACTCTTCCTGAAGCATTTGTGCATGTATTTCTGCACCTCCTTTTATAAATGGCACTTGTACCATTGCAATTGCAATTTTCATAGGCTGCCTCTCCCCTCTACAATTCAATATATAATTTGTTTTTTAGAATTTTTTTAAAAACTTCTTCTATTTTTGAATAGGCAAATCTATAAGAAAAATTTTTTCTTCCGTTATCTCTTAAAAATTCTCTATATTTCTTATTGCTATTTAAAATATGCAATGCTGCTACATAGTCTTTTATATTCTCTTCTAATACAATCTGATTCTTTCCCACTGTTTCAGCTATGGCACTGCTATTTTTTGTAATAATAGGCAGATTAAAATATTGAGCTTCTATAAGTGGTACACAGAAACCTTCATGTTCACTCGTACATAAAAAAATATCACTTCCTAAATAATATGAAATTAGAACAGAATCATCAATTTCTCCAATAAATTCTACATTATTTTCCAGATTTTCTTTCCTTATAATAGATTTAATCCCCTCATTATATCCGGGCAATCCATCATCAAATTTTCCTATTATTCTTAATTTAACCTTTGAACCATAATTATTTTTATAGCCTTTTATAATCTCTAATAGCATAAAGTGCCCTTTATTCGGTGCTATCCTTCCAACAAATAATATATTTAGTAAATCATTTTCTAATAACTTCTTTAGTTCCTCTTCTTTTGGAATACCTCTGCTCCATTCCTCTATTTTATGGAATGGAGGACAAACTTCTATTCTATTATCTTCTACATATTCGCAGATATCTTGTGCATTATACTTAGAATCTACTATCCATAATGCATCTTTAAAGTTAACTGCTAACCTCTTTGTCTGTTCTCTTCCTAATTTACATTGTGCATAATGAAAATTATTATATGGTTCAAAGAACTCTGGTGGGGTAATATTGTGATATCGAAATATTAATTTTCCTTTAAACTTTTTTAATATTTCTTCTCCTTTTTCCCAATATACACTATGGTGATAAATAATAACTACTTCCTTTTCTTTTAATGTTTCTTCTAATTCTTCTTTAGACAAATATACTAAATTTGTATTAAATTGATTATCTGCAAATATTTTACAATCATATACTTTCGATAAAATTTTATACATAAGTTCTATATCATTTCCGATCGCATCATGATTCGTAACTGTTTGATGCATAATTATTATTTTTCTCTTCATTCCTTCACCGCCACAATCGAATATGCTTGTTCCATATTAAATCTAAATATAATATCTCTTATAGGATCATCTTTTTCATAAGTATATGGAATAAAATTAAGTGGACGAAGCATTTGCTCCTCCATAACTTTAAATCCTGTTTCCTCAATATAAAAATGCAATAATTCTTTTGGAATAGGTGCAACATGAGTTGGATCTAAATGGAAATAATATGTTGCAATTAATATATTTAATGGATTCGGAGTTTCTATTATTAAAATACCGCCTGATTTTAATGTACGATAACATTCTTTTAAAAACAATAATATCTCTTCAAAACCTAGATGTTCTATCATATGAATAGATGAAATTACATCGATAGAATTATCAGCTTGTTCTTGTAAATACTTGTCAGCCCGTTGACAAATAATATTTATATTTGGCATCAGTTGATTCACTTTTTGAATAACATTTTGATTGTCATCTATTCCTATTGCACAATATCCATTTTCATTCAAAAGTTCTACAAACTCACATTCCCCACATCCTAAATCCACAACTTTTAATTCTTTCCGTTTTTCCTTTATAAAAAATTTGTCTAATATATTAATATAAGCTTTCACTTGATCTTGTACTTTTTCTCTGCTGTCATTCATTAATTCTTCATTATATCTTAAATAAAATTTATCTTTTAGAACTTTTATATCTTTTATTGTATTTTCTCTATCCTGTTTTTCTTTTAATAATAGAAAAAATTCTTTTTTTACTTGTTCTAAATCTTTACTTAAATTATCAAGGCTATCTTTTATTGTACTTTCTCGTATAGATTTTAATAGTGGATAAAATTCTTCTTTTACCTGTTCTAAATCTTTACTTAAATTATCAAAAACTTCCTTTTCTAATATATATAAATTATCCTTTATATCTCTTTGTTGTAATTCTATATTACCTAAATTTCTAGTTAATCCATTTATTTGTATTGCTATCGTATCGCTTAAATAATGTAATGCATCCATATTTTCTGTATACTTCTTTTTTAAATTTTCATTTTCCTCTTCTAAATTTATCACTATATTTTGGATAGATGCCATTCTATTAGGAAGCATAATAATTCCTGAAATAATTCTTAAGATATATCCAATAATTGGAATACGTCTTAGCTTATTTTTTAATCTATAAAAATAATAAGAAAGCCATATACCTTTTATTTTGATTTCTCTTGGCTTTGCTTCCTCTGAATGAGAAACTGTATATAAGATACAATATTTAAACCCCTTATTATTTTTTAAATGCTGCTTATTTAACTCTAATGCTTCTTTATCAACTTCTCTTCCTAATATACGTTCATAGACATTTCTTATAAATTCCTCTCCATCATATCTTAAAAAATCCTTGCACTCCATCACATGTACTGGACAGAAAGTATGATATATTTTACGCATTACTTTTCTGACAGAAGAATACCAAGAAAATTTTTCTAATTTAGAATCTATTGTTCTTAACTTAGAATTTTGTATCATATTTGTATGAAGAGAAAAAGGAATATTTTCTTTCCATAATGTGTTCTCTTCCTCTTCTTCTATACGTTTATACTCTACAATTTTTTCTGATTCTAACTTGATTTCAGTTATAATCTTATCTAATGATACCTCACAAAACTTATCTTCTATTTCAAGTTTTGATAATGTTTTGATACATTTATTGGTTTGTTCTATTACATCATCAATATCCACGTTATAAATCCTCCTCATTAGATTAGATAAAACAACTGCCTTCCCATTTATGTTCTATTCTAGTCACTCCAATATCTTCTATGTCTGTATAAGTTATAAATTTACATATCTTTTTACAATATGTTGCATAAATACCCATTTCTGATTCGATTGCTACATCAATATTATATTCTCCAGGTAATAAGGTATTTTTCATTTCAAACACTATTTCACCATCATTCAAAAGGCGAATATTTTTAAATCTATCAATTCTTGTATTAGTACCATAACAAAATATATTATCACTTCTAAAAATAGCTATTCCAAAACAACTATCCATAACTTCTTCATAAACTTTATATCCTATCACAAATTTCATCATTTCTTCTGTCCGAAATACATTTTTTTCTTCTCCTGATATATCTTGTATCTTTATATATGATATTTTTATTTTTCCATTTCCACTTTCTGTATCCTCATTCTTCTCTGCTACTACTTCCTTATTAGAATTATCAGATGTTTTCTTCTCAATAGCTTGTCTTTTTTCTCCCATATAATTCATATATTCTGGGTGTACATCTCTAGGAAGTCCTTCCATTTTAATCTTTCCTTGTTGTATCCATATACTTCTCTCACAAATCTGCTCTATTTGTCCTAAAGAATGTGATACGATCACAATCGTAGTTCCATATGTCTTTATTTCTCGTAATTTACTAAAACACTTCGCCTGAAAATTAGCATCTCCCACCGCTAAAATTTCATCAATTAATAAAATATCCGCATCTACATTAATCGCTACCGAAAAAGCTAATCTCATATACATACCAGAAGAATAAGTTCTGACGGGATTATCAATAAATTCTTCTAATTCTGAAAAAGCGATGATATTTTCTAATCTTTTATCAATTTCTTTTTTATTGAGTCCAAATATAGAGGCATTAATATATATATTCTCCCGTCCGCTCATATCAGGATGAAACCCAGCCCCTAACTCAATTAAGCTGGAAACTCTCCCTTTCATTTCTATCTTCCCGGAATCTGGATACATAATCTTTGTCAATAACTTTAATGTAGTGCTCTTTCCACATCCATTAGAACCTATAAGCCCTATCGCTTCTCCCTTTTTTACCTCAAAACTAATACCATCTAACACTTTTCTCTCTTCATATTTACGTCTATTCTTAAAAAGAATTTTCTCTTTTAAAGTATTTCCTTTATCCTGATATATCTTAAACGATTTTGTAATATTAGTGACTTCAATCGCATTTTGTTCCTTCATTATAATTCCTCCGCAAAATGTTTCTTCAATTTGGAAAAAGAAAAACATCCTATCATTAATAATATGATTCCTAAAATAATTGCCTGCATTAATGTAGCAGCATTCGGCGCTTTTCCATAATAAAGAATATCACGATATGCAATGATAATGGGTGACATAGGATTTAATGTAAAAATTACTTTTAATTCTTCTGGAACTTGTTCTATAGAATAAAGCACTGGAGTTAAAAATTGCCATGCCATGACTATAATTGCTAAAATATATTCCACATCTCTAAGATATACGGTGATACCAGAAGTCAACATAGCCACACTTAGAGAAAGTAAATATTCAATGAGCATAATAAATGGCAGCCAACATAATGCCTGTATATTAATAGGTTTTTTATTTATGATTAAAATAGGAAAAATAACGCAAAAACTCAATAGCATATTGACAAATTGACTTGTAACAAAAGCAATAGGTAACACTTCTCTTGGAAAATAAATCTTCTTTACCATTTCCTTTTGTGACCAAATACAGCTCGCCCCTCCTGATAAAGAAGTGCTAAAAAATATCCATGGCACTAATGCTACAAATAAAAAAAGATAATAATCTTCTACATCACTTCGCATGATGATAGAAAATACCATCGTGTATACTCCTAATTGTAAAAGTGGATTGAGGAAAGTCCATAAAAACCCCAATACAGACCCTTTATATCTTCCCTTTAAATCCCTTCTGACAAGGCTAAATATCATTTCTCTATAATCATATAATTCTTTTATTGTATTCATTTTATTTATTACCTTTCACTCACTTTTACGATACTTCTTCTATTAAATTTCGATACTTCTCTATTGCGTTTTCCCATGTATAATTTTCTTTTATATACCTTTTCCCATTTTCGGATAACAAATTTCTTTTCTTATCATTCAAACTTATTTCCTGAAGCTGAGTTTTAAATGTTTTATAATCTGTATAATAAAGTCCACCTTTACTTTTCTCACAATGACCTTTTAAAACTTCGCAGTTCCCATTGACTAATACAGGTGTTCCTAAACTCATCGCTTCTAACACAGCAATAGATAAACTCTCATAGGCAGATGGAAGCCATAATAACTTCGCTCCTTTTATTCCAGCATACTTCTCCTCTTCACTCACAAAACCAAGATAATAAATTTCTTTATCCTTTGGTATTTCCATCTGTGCTTTTCCCATGATGAGTAATTTCAGATCACTTTTTGTTTCCTCTTTATATCTAGAAAAATATTCAAACATTTCATCACAATTCTTCCCGACATCTACCCGTCCAACATATAAAATATAAGAAAATTCCTCTAACCCATATTTATCTAAAAACTTCTCTTTTTCTATTTTCTCAGGACTATCTATTCCTATCCCGATCACCTCATGTTTTATTTCCTGATTATGAAACGTGCGATGTATGAGATCCTTTTCCTCTTCTGTTAAAAATATCATTGCTTTCACATTTTTAAAAATAGGAGCATATATTTTAAAATAAAGAAATGGTTCATCATGTGCGGTAGGAATTAAAATACTTCTCTCCGCCACTTTCGGCAATCCTTTTAAAGTTAAATAATATAGATAAGTCACAAAAATAAAAATATCATAATCTTTTTGATGTATCTCTAAATAAGAGAGAAAATCAAGACAGAGCGGTCCTTGCTCTTTTGCCCACCACTCTTCTAAAACTTTTACTTTATATGGCAACATCCTTATCAACTTATTCACAATGCGAAAATATTTCATTCTGCGCATTGTGTTCACTCGAAATCTCCTCACAGAAATTCCATTTTCTATCGTTATTCCTTCTGGATAATAATTCTCCCAAGTATCATAATTTAAAGCTGTAGTTGTAAGAATTTCTATATCATAATACTCAGATAGATGTTCTGCAATTAGTCTTGTATATACCTCAGACCCCCCATTCACTTCTTTCCCATAACGCTGATTGATAATAGCTATTTTCTTTTTCATCTTATTATCCTTTATTTATAATATATAACTCATCTAAATTTACATCTGTTATATTTATACCACACACTATCCTTTTTGGCAATTACTTAATTTTGTTAAATTTTTGCTTTTAAAAATCTTTTCTATGATTCTAGTGTAATTATTCCCTTATCCTCAAGCATTATATAACATATCATTCTATATCTTCCTCATGGTATCTTGTTTTATAAATTTCCTCATTTATTTCTTCTAAACTCATTCCTTGGGGAAAATTCTTCTCTGCTTGTGTTCTGAGAGATAAAAATGCTTGCAGCGCCTTTTCTCTCGTAATCTCAGGTTCTGGTGAAACAATCTCAAAAGGAATTTTACGCTCACGAACGACTGCTCTTGCAAATACATTAATTGCTGTAGATGCAGTCATGCCAAAATCAGAACATAGAATATCAAACTCTTTCTTTAATGTTTCATCCATACGAACACGAAAAGTCGTTTGTGCCATAATTTACACCTCTTTCTGGTTTTATTATACTCATATCATATAAAAAATCAATAATCCACATCTTTTAGTTGTTGAAATATCCAAAGATACCTAGTCTGAAAAGTTAGATGTTTTTTATACTTTGCCTTGATGTATATTACTCTATCTCATCACTTTTTCCTCTATTACAAGTTTCACAAAGTGTACGTAAATTATTTGATACAGTTTCTCCACCCTTTGCTACTGGTACAATATGGTCTACATGTAATTTAATACCATCTTCTGCTGTACGTCCACATATTTTGCATTTAAATCCATCTCTTTTCAAAATTGAATATCTCAATTTATCCGTCATCTGTGACCTAGCACGTTTTTTTCTCATTTTTTCTGAATTTTGATTTGCTATTTGTAATTGTAATATAGTATATCGCCGAAGTACTTGATCCATTTTGTAATTAGCTGTTTTAAAGTAATGATTACGTCCTTTAGGGCTGCTATATGTTGCAGTACATACAATAGTATTGTCTAAAATTGGATTAATTTTTAATTTTGAAAATAATTTTTGTTCAATTTTTATATATTTAGCGTATGAAATATGTAGTGTTTTTGTTTGTTCTTCTGTTATTTCTGACTTTAAAGAATTTATTTTTGTAGAATATTCTTTATATAAGTTACGATTATTTTCAATTTCCTTTGATGTTTGCATCAATTTGCTATTATTTAAAATATTTTTATCCAGAAGATGTATTAGTTCATATCTATCAAATTTAGACTTTGATGGTAAAGAAATCTGAAACGTATACTGTTGTTGAATATTCCAATTGAAGTTATATTTTGAATTTAATTCTAATAACTTTTTGAACATAACACTTGTATCTTGTACAATTTTTCTTCTTTTCCTTGATATAATTGTACAAACTATAATAGTAACTGATAGAATAATTATAACAATAACTTCTGGCATTTTATCTAAATCCTTTCCGTTTTATTTTTAAGTTCTTTGGTGATTTTACCAAAATATTTTTATTAACATGAAAGGTAAAAAGTAACAGTTCAGACTTTTTATTTTATTTGTTATTGTGAAATTCGCTTTTCACAGAGTAGAACCATCAACAATCTA
>CANRVK010000028.1 GCA_947643285.1 uncultured Eubacteriaceae bacterium | reverse complement strand
ACTGCCTTAAATGCGGCTCTTATCGCTATTTCTGTCTTTCCATAGCCCACATCTCCACAGATAAGCCTATCCATGATCTTTTCACTTTCCATATCCTTTTTCGTCGCTTCAATCGCTAACAACTGATCCTGTGTTTCTTCATATGGAAATAATTCTTCAAACTCTTTCTGCCATACCGTATCCTCTCCATACTGATATCCTTTCTTTTCCTGTCTTGCTGCATAGAGTTCTACCAATTCCTTTGCCACATCTTTTACTGCTGTTCTGACTTTTGCCTTTGTCTTCTGCCATTCTTGACTATTTAGCTTATTGAGTTTCGGTTTTTTAGAATCGGAATCCGCATATTTTTGAATCAAATCTAATTGTGTCGCCAACACATATAGATTTCCCCCATCTGCATATTCTATTTTAATATAATCCTTCATGATCTTTTCAACACGGATCTTTTCTATTCCACGATAAATTCCCAACCCATGATTCTCATGTACGACATAATCTCCAATAGAAAGGTCTGTAAATGTCTGTATTTTCTGCCCTTCATAGGCAGATTTCTTCTTTTTTTTCTTTTTCTCCACCCCAAAAATATCTGTTTCTGTGATGACCACAAATTTTATCATCGGATATTCAAAACCTCTGTGTACATTTCCATAGGTCACTAGAATCTCTCCTGCTTTTACTTCCTGTGTCAGCTCTTCTTTATAATAAGCATGAAGTTCAAACTCCCTGATATCATCGGATAATCTCTTTCCCCTCGTCCTAGAATTTGTCAATAAAATGACACGATATCCATTTTTCTTCCAGCGTGTCAAATCTTTAATCAATAATTCAAAACTATTGTGATAAGGATTCACATTTTGGGCGCTCAAATAAAAAGTCTTAGCGACATCAATATACTTCTGTTTTTGTTCTAAAGCAGCCATCAAAATCAAAATATTTTTTTGTAGCCTAGCGAAAATCTCCTTTGTCCCAAATAACACTTCTGTCTGTTTCCCCAGAATATAACCTTTCTCCAGACGGTTTGTCATACTCTCTCTAAATTCTAATTCTAATGTTTCCGCTCTCTCTATCATTCTAGCAGGCTCATCTAAATAAACGATCGTATTATCAACAGGGAAATAATCCAATAAAGACACCATATCTTGATAAAAATATCCTATATAACTATCTAAAGCTATAGAGGTATGCGCTATCTTTATCTGCTCTGCCAATTCTGATACCGTTTCCTTTATTCGATACCCTTCCTCTGTTTTGCCTAACTTTCTGAGCACTTCTGCCTGATGTTTTCCCTCTTCTTCTATCTTCCTTATCCCACTTTGCAGCCTTTCTTCTTCTAATACTAACTCTGTCGCTGGATAAATCACAACCTTTTTTAGCTGTTCAATAGAACGCTGACTCTCCACATCAAAAGAACGTATCGAATCAATTTCCTCGTCCCATAATTCAATCCGAAAAGGATTTTCTTCTGTCAGAGGAAAGATATCAATAATTCCGCCACGTATCGCGAACTCACCCGGAGCTTCTACCTGTGCCATTCTCTCATAGCCCAACTTCACCAAATCTGATATTAACTTTTCACTATCCACAGAATCTATATCTTGGATCGTAATAATATTCTCTACTATTTTCTCCAAAGGCAAAATCTTATCCATACAGCCATCTATAGTAGTAATAATGGTAAGACTCCCTTTTTCCATCATCTGTTTTAATGCCTGCATCCGTTCTTTTACGATCAAATTTCCATGAATATCCGCACTATAAAATATAAAATCCTTTGCTGGATATAGCACTACATTCTTATCAAAACATTTATAGTCTTCATAAATTTCCTTTGCTTTCGCTTCACTGAATGTTAAAATTATTTTATACGCTATGCCATCTCCTAGCCCCTTCATAAAATGGGCTTTTTGTGAATCAATACAGCCACTCACAAATACAGCCCTTTTCTTTTCTTCTGCCTTCTTTTCTCTTTTTACCCATTCTGCTAACTCCTGAAATTCTTTGAGTTCTTGTAAGGGTGCTGTTATACAATTCAACTTCATACCATCACTGAAAACTTATAAAAGATAAATTCAAACATCACTTTCTTTTATAATGTTACCCATTTTACAGTGATTCTCTCCTTTCCTTCTTATAACGCTGTAACCTGCATTATTTTAATTTTTAAATTATTTTATCATCTTTTTTTATTATATTGATTCATAGCCGCTGAAATTCCATCTTTTAAAATTAATTCCACCGCTTCACAAGCATGAATCACACCTTCTTCTACCTTATCCCTATCCTCTTCTTCAAAATGCCCCAACACATAATCTGCCAGATCCCATCCTTTTGGCTTATCTCCTATTCCGATTCTGACTCTGTTAAATTCCTCCGTTCCTAAATGAGCGATAATACTTTTCATTCCATTATGTCCGCCCGCACTCCCTTTTTCTCGAATCCTGATTTTCCCCACATCTAGACTGATATCATCATAAATAACAATCAATTCCCTTTCTGGGGCAATCTTATAAAAATCTACCGCTGCCCTCACACTCTCTCCGCTCAGATTCATATAGGTCTGTGGTTCTAATAAAATCACCTTTTCTCCCTCTATCATTCCTTTTCCATAGATTCCCTTATGCTTATTCATATCTATAGAAATTCTATTTCGCTCTGCCAGCTCCTCTGCTGCCATAAAGCCTATATTATGTCTAGTGCCCACATATTGATAACCGGGATTTCCTAATCCTACTATAATATACATCTCTGCCTCCATTTACATTTCACACTTCCATCGTTCTATCTTTTTCCTTTTATAAATATCTCGACCTATATTATATCCATTCCTTCCAAAAAATACAAGAAGGTTATTGCTCAGGCTGCTTTAATATCCGCTCCGGCAAGGAAGTATTCCAACGAAACCGCGCTCCCGCTCCGTTCCAGACGTAGCGGTACTAAATTCGCCGAACCCTTATGGGTTCGCTCATTAAGTACCAACGTCTTCCAAGGGGTTTCTTTTGGAATACTTCCTTGCCTCCGCTAGTTCGTTGGCTGTTCTACTCTGTGAAAAAGAATTTTTCCGATAACTATAGAATAGAAAGGCAGAGGAAAAAGTGTTCACCATAGGTACAAATTTTTTAAATATTCTGAACTACTATGCTTAAAATCGGCAGGTTCAATATAATACTAGCGTGATTTAAAGTTTACTTTCTAAAAGTTATTCCATTTTCTATTTTCCTTTTTTTATACCTGAAGTTATGGGGGACGTGAAACGTTTCGCCTGAAGGCGAAGGGTTTAATTCTATAATATAGACAATAAAATCCTTCCTTTAAAAGATTTTTATAAGAATCATAAGAAATTTAAAATTCTTTCTTTTTCTTAATTTTGCTATTTTTTAATTTTCTTAAATCTGCACCTATAAAACAATTCATATGGAGTTCCTCAAATCAATGGAATACTCCTATCTGAAATAGTTTTCTGTTTTTATTTGAATGTTATCAATTAATCCATCTATGAAACAATATCATTGCCACTCTAAAAATAATTTTATTTATGTACTCCATAAACTAGCTTCTGATAACAAACTAGCACGGGCAAAAATCTATTCCAAAAGAAGCCCCTTGGAAGACGTTGGTACTTAATAAGCAACCCGCAAGAAGCGGGATTTGCGAATTTAGTACCGCTACGTCTGGAACGGAGCGAGAGCGCGGCTTCGTTGGAATAGATTTTTGCCCGTGCGCCCCTTCATCGAAAACCGCAAAATAACACATAACAAACTAATCCTTCCTTTCCATTCCATCATGCTCAAAAAAAGCTATTGCAAAGTAAATTTTACTTTTCAACAGCTTTTATATCTCTTCCCCTTTATCTTTTTCTGTCAAATATCCCTGCATGTGTCGTTATTCCACCAAAATAGATCAATTTTTTCACTCTATAGAGTTTCTTCATTTTCAGCTAATGCTGTTTCATATTTCTCTAAAATAATAGACTGAATTTTCTCTCTGGTATCTGAATTAATGGGGTGTGCGATATCCCTATACTCTCCGTCTGCTGCCTTACGGCTAGGCATTGCAATAAATAAACCTTTTTCTCCTTCAATTACTTTAATATCATGTACTACGAATTCATTGTCCAGCGTAATGGAAACTACTGCTTTCATCTTGCCTTCCTTCGCAACTTTCCTAACCCTTACATCTGTAATTTGCATGTCGTAAAACCCCTTCCCTAGTAATCTTTTGTGAACTGCTCATTATGTAAAATGAATCCATTTCCTAAATATCTTTGCAGTTCTTATAGTTCTCGTTCTTGTTTGTTGTTTCCATCCACCCAAGGCACTAAGAAACAATATCCATTCAGTTTATTTTCAGCAATCTTGTCCTCTGCCTTAAAAGCAGAGGACTTTCTGATCTATTATATATTAAAGAACATATCTTTCATTCTTTTCTACTACAATCTTTATCGCGCCATCTTCTCCAATATAAGAAGTATTCGCACGAATCGTATCACGGCTCTCCACAATACAATTCTCTATATAAGTATTATCACCTATATATACATCATTTAAAATAATAGAATTCTTGATAACACAGTTATTTCCGACAAATGTCTTTTTAAACAGTAAAGAATTCTCCACTTTACCATTGATGATGCTTCCGCTAGATACTAAACTGTTATGAACCTCAGCACCCGGATTATATTTTGCAGGAGGCAGATCTTCTACCTTAGAATATACTTCTGGATATTGTTTAAAGAAATAATTCCGTACTTCTGGTTTCAGAAAATCCATATTCGTTCTATAATAAGATTCTACTGTGGAAATGCTGCTCCAATAGCTCTCTAATGGATAAGCATACATTCTCTTTAAGTTTTTATATCGAACTAAGATATCTGTAACAAAATTATGGCGATCTTCTTGTGCGCATCGTTCAATCAGTTCAATTAACTGTCTTCTTCTGATGACATAAACACCTGTTGAGATGATATCGGAAGTTGCTACCATAGGTTTTTCTTCAAATTCTGTAATTCTGCCGTCTACGTCTGTTTTAATTAATCCAAAACGACAAGGATCTTCTCCTTTTGGCAATCTGGTAGTCACAATCGTGATATCTGCTTTTTTCTCAATATGATATTCTAACACTTTATTATAATTTAATTTATAGATGCCATCTCCTGCTGCAATAACAACATAAGGCTCATGGCAACTCTTTAAAAAGCTTAAATTCTGATAGATAGAATCTGCTGTACCACGGAACCATGAATTATTGTCGCTGGTTATGGTAGGTGTGAAAACATAAAGTCCTCCCTGCTTTCTACCAAAGTCCCACCATTTAGAAGAACTCAAATGTTCATTTAATGATTTCGCATTATATTGTGTAAATACTGCTACTTTCTGAATATGAGAATTTGTCATATTGCTCAACGTGAAATCAATGCTTCGGTAGCTTCCAGCTACAGGCATAGCTGCTATCGCTCTTTTGTTGGATAGTTCTCTCATTCTAGTACTATTTCCACCTGCTAAAATTATTCCAATGGCTCTCATCGTACTTCACCTGCCTTAATTATATATTCACCACTCTCTAGTGCGCCTTCGTTATAATCATCTGCTTCTGTAATACCGGAAATAGCAACATTCTTTCCAATCTTCATATTAGGAGGAACATAGGAATTTTCTCCTATTGTAACTAAATCAAACGCATATACTTTTTTATCCAGCTTACTCTCTGCAAATTCACCAACACCTGTTACCACATTTTCTCCAATTTCCACATTTTCAGCGATAATTGTTTTGTTAATCTGACATCCCTTCCGAATCACGCTATCTTTCATAATAATGGAATCTCTCACGATAGCGCCTTCTTCTATTGTAACGCCACAGCCGATGACAGAATTATATACTTCTCCATAAATCTCTGTTCCTTCTCCAATAATGCTTCTCTCTACTCTAGCCTTTCCTGAAACATATTGTGGTGGTAAAGTATCACTCTTTGTATAGATTCTCCAAAATTCTTCATATAAATTGAATACAGGAATAATATCAATTAATTCCATATTCGCTTCCCAATAAGAACCGAGTGTTCCAACATCTTTCCAATATCCATTATACTCATATGCGAAAATACGTTTATCATGTTTAAAGCAATGTGGAATAATATGTTTTCCAAAGTCACAAGCACTTTGGTCGGAAAGTTCAATCAGCGCTTCTTTTAAAACAGGCCAACTGAATATATAAATTCCCATAGATGCGAGATTGCTTTTCGGTTTTGCTGGTTTTTCTTCAAATTCTATAATACGTTTCTTGTCATCTGTTACTACTATACCAAATCGACTAGCCTCTTCAATAGGAACTGGCATAGCTGCTATTGTAATATCAGCATTGTTAGCTTTATGATAATCTAACATCACTTCATAATCCATTTTATAAATATGATCCCCTGATAATATTAAAACATAATCTGGGTTATATGTTTCCATATAATTTAGATTCTGATAAATAGCATTTGCTGTTCCTGTGTACCATTCACTGTTTGTACTCTTTTCATAAGGAGGAAGTACTGTAACACCTCCTACATTTCTGTCCAAATCCCACGGAATACCTATTCCTATATGTGTATTAAGTCGTAACGGCTGGTATTGTGTAAGTACACCTACAGTATCTACACCAGAGTTAATACAATTACTAAGAGGGAAATCAATAATACGATATTTTCCCCCAAACGCCACTGCCGGTTTCGCCATTTTAGCTGTCAAAACTCCAAGTCGGCTGCCTTGTCCGCCTGCTAAAAGCATGGCTATCATTTCTTTCTTAATCACGTTATCACCTCTTGTTGTAATTTATTTATAGGTATTATAACACATATTTTTAAATTAGTGAACCGATTTTCTGAAATTTATACATAAAATTTTTTCTTTTTCCAACAATATTTGACTATTTCTTCCTATTTTATCTTATTTTTTTTCCATAAATTCCATAATATATACAAAGTTATCCACCTTTTCCATTCTCTTTCCTATAAAAATGACAAAACCTTTCACCCTAAAAATAGGATTATATGTTTTTTAGGAAATATTTTTGGTGGAGGTTGACAAAGGTTGGCAAAGGTTGATAAAGGTTCGCACAGGAACAAAGCTATTCCAACGAAGCCGCGCTCTCGCTCCGTTCCAGACGTAGCGGTACTAAATTCGCAGCTCCGCTTCTTGCGGAACTGCTCATTAAGTACCAACGTCTTCCAAGGGGCTTCTTTTGGAATAGCTTTGTTCCTGTGCTAGTTTATATCATGGGTAAAAATTAGACGCTTCATTATGTCAAACATATCTGAAAAGAACAGGTACACACTTGTAAAATGAATGAATTTGCTTTTGTTTATGATGGCGATTTCGTTTTGTGTCATAAGCTCTTTGACAGATTTTCAAGTGGTAAAGTCATTCTTTTAGATTTTCATGCACAAAATCTTGTAAAGGTAATATAAATGTGCTAAACTGAACTTTGTAAAAAATCGGAAATTTGATAAAGGGAGTAAAACATATGAAAATCAGAAAAATAAATAAAACACATATAGTAACTGCTATGGTTTTATCAGCGACATTTTTATTTGTGAGCTGTGGAACTGATACAACAAACAGTAAAAACACAATAGAACCTAATATTGTTGAGGAAAAAACCTCAAATAATAAAGATTTGATGACAGAGAATGATAGAAAAGAAGAAATCCCGAATAAAGACATAACAAATGAAAGTGATGTACCAAATAATCAAGAATCATCATCTGGTAAAATAGATATTTATGATTATATTTTAGCAGAATATAGCGACATGGTTCAGAATGATTTTTACACTAATCTCCGGGATTCAGATGCCTATGAAAGCAGTTTTGGAAAGGATATTGGTCTTGAAATCCGTACCCATCAACAAAATATCTATTATACATTTTATGATATAGACGGAAACGGAACAATGGAACTTATTATTGCGGGTGGAGAAAATGGTGTATCGAATCCTACTTTTTCCCCTTGGAATTATGATTTATATGGTTATGATGGAACTAATGTGGTTCATATTTTCCCAGAAATAGAATTTGGGTACAGAACGAATTTCTCGCTTTATGAAAATGGAGTGATAGAAGTATTTTATAGCGGCAGTGCTGCAGAATCTGGCGTTGATTTTTACAGAATAGGCACTGATGGATACACTCCCGAATTAATCGATTCTTTTTCCACAGTTGCCCATTTGGAAGAAGATGAACCTGTATTTATCTATTCTCAAAATGGAAATGAAATTACAGAAGAAGAATACAATACCAACATTCAAAACTACGAAGTTCCTCTTACAACAGCATTAGATTGGATACAGATTCAATAAAACAGTAAAATCTAATCTTACCGTTCACCCTTTTTATTCTATTGTTATCGCAAAACTCTCTTTTCCCAAAATAGAAGAGCCAACAAAGTAGCTTCTGGAAAGGAAGTATTCCGAAAGAAGCCCCTTGGAAGACGTTGGTACTTAATGAGTAGTCCTGTAAAGGGCTACGAATTTAGTACCGCTACGTCTGGAACGGAGCGAGAGCGCGGCTTCGTTGGAATACTTCCTTCCCAGAAGCGGAAATGGAAATTCACAAATTCACATCTGAAAACTCATATCTCATTTTAAACAGCTATCTAACAAAATAGTAAATTCTAACTATATTTTTAATCAGAAAGTATTGGCATTTCAAACTCTCGTATGTATAATATATTAGAACCCAAAGCACCTCTGATGCTATTTTATTATTATAAGCTGTCACGCTTGTGAAACAGCATTTGTTAAATAAAAACAAATTTAAAAAGAAAGCAGGTCTATTTTATGTATCAAATTAATTTTCATTCTCCTATTTCTATCCATTTTATAGGAATCGGCGGAATCAGCATGAGCGGTTTAGCAGAGATTTTACAAAAAGAAGGTTTTTCTATTTCTGGTTCAGATGAAAAGGAAAGTGCTCTCACAAAACATTTAGAAAAATTGGGCATCACTATCTTTTATCAACACTCTGCAAAAAATCTCTCCCATAAACCCGATTTAGTCGTCTATACTGCTGCTGTAAAGGGCAATAACCCTGAACTACTAGAAGCAAAACGATTACAGATCCCGCAACTGACAAGAGCACAATTATTAGGTCAGATTATGCTTAATTATAAAAATTCTATCGGCATATCAGGAACTCATGGAAAAACTACTACCACCTCTATGATATCGGAAATCTTTCTGGACAATGAACTTGACCCCACTATCTCTGTTGGAGGTATTTTAGACAGAATCGGCGGAAATATCTATATTGGAAATTCTGATTATTTTATAACTGAGGCATGTGAATATACAAATAGTTTTCTCTCCCTTTATCCGAAGATAGGAATTATTTTAAATATCTGTGCCGATCATTTAGATTTCTTTAAAGATTTAGATGATATCAGAAATTCTTTTCATCAATATGCTAAAAATATTTCTCCTGATGGATGTCTGATTTTAAATTCTGCAATAGAAAACTTAGAAACTTTTCTAAAAGGACTGGACTGTAAAGTCATCACCTTCGGTTTAAAAGAAAATGATGATTATTATGCCGATCATATTTCTTATGATAATTTAGGTCATCCTAGTTATGATCTCATCATAAGAGGAGAGAAAATGGCTCGTATCACATTACATGTTTTAGGAGAACATAATATCTTAAATTCTCTTGCCGCTTGTGCTGCCGCCTATGAACTCGGAATTTCTCCTGATAAAATTGCGAAAGGATTAGCTTCTTATCTCGGAACAGAAAGGCGTTTTCAGATAAAAGGAACTCAAAATGGAGTCACTATTGTAGATGATTATGCACACCACCCAGATGAAATACAGGTGACTTTAAAGACTGCTAAAAATTATCCACATAATGAGATTTGGTGTGTATTCCAGCCACATACGTACAGCAGAACAAAAGCTCTTTTAAAAGATTTTGCCAAAGTTCTTTCTTTCGCAGATCATGTGGTGTTAGCGGATATCTATCCTGCAAGAGAAACAGATACACTTGGAATAAGTTCTAAAGATCTACAGGAAGAACTGAAAAAAATAGGGAAAGAATCTTTCTATTTTCCTTCTTTTGAAGAAATTGAAAATTTTTTAATAAAAAATTGTGTCCACGGTGATTTGTTGATAACTATGGGGGCTGGAGACATTGTAAATGTTGGAGAAAACCTATTAAAACAATAGTTATCCACATTATCCACATATTAGTCTAGATATTATGTCTACTAAATATGTGGATTTTTTATTTACATAATATCATTTCGGTAAACAGTCTTTTTTCTTAAAAAATAGCCATTTTTATAGGTTTCCTCTATTATTTTTTTCTTTCATCTTTTGAATTATCCACATTATCCACAATATCCACATTATCCACACTCAAGTAATCCACATTAAAATTCTTTTCCCACTAGAAAAAGCCTGTTCTCTTTTTGCAAAATCTATGTTATAATACTCCTAGAAATGATAATGAAAAAGAATTTATTCACCTATGGGAACTTATAGATAAATTTTAGATATCCGGGGCATACTTTCTTATAGAAGAGGAAAGTATTTTCCCGGAATAATCAACTACACAGATAGGAGTCAGTTATGAACAGCATACATTTACATAATAATCAAACGGCAGCTACTGCCATTCCAAACCGATTTTTTGATGATTATATGCCAAAAGCCAATGGAGAATTTGTAAAAGTATATTTATATCTTCTCCGCTGTATTTCTGATACTAATATTACTCTCAGCATTAATGGTATTGCAGACAAACTAAATCATACAGAAACAGATGTGATTCGCGCATTGCGGTATTGGGAACAGGCAAAACTCCTCACCCTCACTTATAATGGAGGGAATCAGATTACAACGATTACACTCTGTGATTATGCTAGTTCAGATACACATACATCACCGAAAGAAAACGACTCCATACAGGCGGATTCTGTTTGTCCTCCCCCGATAAATTCTATAGTACCTGTAGCAGCAACTAAGCAGACATTAAATTCCTCTCAAGAGGTTTCCAGTCCTCAGAAACATTCCTTTTCTGATATGGAATTACAGAAGTTTGAGCAAAATGATGATATCGATCAAATTTTATATGTAGCTCAAAGATATCTCGGGAAGACGCTGAATTCCACGGAAACTAATACTATCTTATACTTTTATGACAGTCTGCATTTTCCAGCAGATTTAATTGAATATTTGATTGAATATTGTGTTTCCAAGAATCATAAAAATATGCACTATATTGAAAAAGTAGCTCTGGCATGGGCAGAACAGGATATCCATACCGTAGAAGCAGCGAAATCTATTGTTGTATTTTATAATAAAACTTGTTTTGCTGTGATGAAAGCTTTTGGGCTTTCTAATCGTAACCCCGGTGAAAGTGAACTCGCTTATATTGAAAAATGGTATAAAAATTATTCATTTTCTTTGGATATCATATTAGAAGCATGTGCCCGAACGATACAGAGTATTCATCAACCTAGTTTTGAATATACCGATAGTATTTTGAGCAAATGGAAAAAAGAAGGGATTAAGTCTTTACAGGATATAAAGATTCTAGATCAGGCACATATACAGGCAAAAGAACTGCGTGCAGAAAAAACCATTCCTCAAAGACCTTCTAATAATAAATTTAATAATATCACCCCCAGAAGCTATCTTTATGATGATTTGGAAAAACAACTGCTCAACCATTAAAAATAATCACTAAGGAGGTTTATTTTGGCATTAAAAAATTCACAGTTCGATCTGTTAATGCGTTCTTATAACCAAAAACAATTTAAAAATAAGCATGATTTGGACAAACGAATAGAAGAAATCTATCAAAAAATTCCTCGTATCCAAGAAATTAATGAAGAAATCGCCTCTGTTTCTATCACACAGGCGAAAGAAATGTTATTAAAAGGAGAATCTTCTGCTCTGCAAACTCTTCGGGAAAAACTCACACAGCTCTCTCAAGAAAGAGCAGATTTACTAAAACTTTCTGGCTATCCGTCCGATTATTTACAGATGCAGTATGAATGTTCTGACTGTCAGGATACAGGTTTTATTCATGGTGAAAAATGTCATTGTTTTAAACAGGCTGTTATTGAAATGCTCTATACACAATCAAATTTAAAGGCGATATTAAAAACAGAAAATTTTCAGACTTTTACTCTCGAATATTATGATAATATTATGAAAAATAAGATCAATGACAAGACTTCTTATGAAAATATGAAAGATATCCTCCTCACTTGTCAAAAATTTGTAAAAGATTTTGACACACAGAACCAAAATCTTTTATTTTATGGTGACGTCGGAATAGGAAAAACTTTTCTCTCTCACTGCATCGCGAAAGAACTTTTAGAAACTTCTCATTCTGTAATTTACTTAAATGCTACGGAACTCTTTGAAGCTTTTTCTCATCATAGTTTTGAACAGGAAAACGATTCAGATTTAGGGGATTTCGTATCCTATATTCTGGAATGTGAATTACTCATCATCGATGATTTAGGCACAGAACTCAGCAATTCTTTTACAAACTCAAAATTATTCTATTGTTTAAATGAACGCTTTTCCAGAAAACGTTCTACAATTATTTCTACTAATCTTACATTAGATTCTATTACAATTATATATTCCGAGCGGATATTTTCTAGAATTTTTAGTAATTATATAGCTTTGAAGTTTTATGGAGATGATATCCGATTAAAAAAGAAATTATCAGCAAATCGCCCTTGACGAAATGTTTTGGTAATGGTATATATGTTATTATTAATGTAAATTTTACTATTATGGAGGAATACGCTATGACACGCGAAGAAATGCATCTCGATACCATCCCAATAGGACCACTTGGAATTATCGCACTGCCAAGTTGTAAAGAAATGGGAAAAAAAATCAATGAATACATTATTGCTTGGAGGCAACAACGAGAGGGAGAACATATTTCTACCTTGCCATTTAATGGCTATCTAAAAGATTCTTATCTGGTAGATGCAAAAGTTCCAAGATTTGGTACTGGTGAAGCAAAAGGCACGATTAATGAATCCGTTCGTGGAAGTGACCTATACATTATCACAGATGTAACAAATTACAGTATTACTTATTCCCTTTTTGGATATGAAAACCATATGTCACCAGACGACCATTTTCAGGATTTAAAAAGGGTGATCGCTGCTGTAGGAGGAAAGGCGAGAAAAATCACAGTGATTATGCCTTTCTTATATGAAAGCCGTCAACATAAGAGAACGGGAAGAGAATCTCTTGACTGTGCTCTCGCTTTACAGGAACTCACCAGCATGGGAGTAGAAAATATTATCACTTTTGATGCCCATGATCCACGAGTGCAAAATGCAATCCCCTTAAAAGGATTTGAAACCGTAACACCAGCTTATCAATATATCAAATCACTCCTTCAAAATGAACCTGATTTAAAAATAGATTCTGATCATATGATGATTATAAGCCCTGATGAAGGTGGAACTTCTAGAGCTGTTTACTATTCTAATATATTAGGATTAGATTTAGGCATGTTTTATAAACGTCGTGACTATACAAAGATTGTAAACGGAAGAAACCCTATTGTCGCACATGAATTTTTAGGTTCTTCTGTAGAAGGGAAAGACTGTCTGGTCATTGATGATATGATCTCCTCTGGCGAAAGCATGTTAGATGTAGCAAAAGAATTGAAAAAGAGAAATGCGAGAAAGGTCTTTTTAGCTTCTTCCTTTGGGTTATTTACAAATGGTTTATCAAAGTTTGATGAGTATTATGAAAATGGTTTAATTGATCGTATTCTCACCACTAATTTAATCTATCAAACTCCTGAACTTTTGCAAAAACCCTACTATATTAACGTGGATATGAGCAAATACATCGCTTTAATCATTGATACACTGAATCATGATTGTTCTATCAGTGAATTATTAAATCCTGTCAGCCGTATTCATAACATTGTAGAAAAATATGAGCAGGCTTAAATCCTATCACTTCCACATTTTTTGACTTAGCGTTTTTTCTATAATAAACAGGCTGTAAAATTAACTACTATTTGTGTTATAGATATGTTTTGGATACATTTTGGCTGTGTTTCCGCTTAAGAGAAGGAACTTTCCAACGAAGACGCGCTCTCGCTCCGTTCCAGACGTAGCGGTACTAAATTCGCAGCCCCGCTTCTTGCGGGTTTGCTCATTAAGTACCAACGTCTTCCAAGGGTCTTCTTTTGGAATAGTTCCTTCTCTTAAGCTAGTTTATAACATGGACAAAGTTGTGTGACCACATTTCGTTATATTTATTATATATAGTGAAATGACAACACTACTTAAATATTACAAAGATAAAAAATTAAAATCTCTTTTTTTCTAAACAGTTTGATAGATTTTTCTAATCTTCCTAGAATAGCCAACGAACTAGCGAAGGCAAAGAAGTATTCCGAAAGAAACCCCTTGGAAGACGTTGGTACTTAATGAGCAGTTCCGCAAGAAGCGGGGCTGCGAATTTAGTACCGCTACGTCTGGAACGGAGCGAAAGCGCGGTTTCGTTGGAATACTTCTTTGCCGTAGCGACCCTTTGGTCAAAATGTTCTCTTATTTTAAGAAACATTTTTTATCACAATTTTTTGATGAGATATATTATTTTTTGTTAAAATTTCTTCTTCTCTCTTATGGCAGGTAGATATAAATATTTGCCGCTTTTCTTCCTGTGCAAAATAGCATAATATCTTCTCTAATCGTGTTTCATCATAAAAAGCAAATGCATCGTCTAAAATAAGTGGCATCTTTTCATATCCCGGTATACAATCTGCTGCCGCTAAACGAAGTGCCAGATAAATCTGTTCTATTGTCCCTCGACTCAACTGTTGAATAGATAATTTCTGTGTCGGTGTCAAGATAAAAACATTACATGCACTGTCGATTGCGACTTTTGTATACCTTCCATCTGTTAGATAGGAAACTAAGCTTGATATTTTCTGATTCAGATTTCTCTTAAAATCTTTCTGCATCGCTTTACAGACTTCACTTAGGGTTTCTTCTGCCAAAGCTAATGCTTCTATTTCCTCTTGTATTTTATTGGTTTTTTCCATTCTCATCTGGTAGGCTTCTAAATCAGTCTGAAAAACTGCTGATTTTTCCTGCATCTGTTCTAGTTTCCACTCTATCTTCTGTTGTTCCTCTTCTATTTGTTTTCTTTTATCCATTTGCTCTTTTATTAAAAGTTTATCTTTTTTTACTTTCATTTGATTGTAAAGAGCGATGCAAAAAAATAAAAATGCGCTGCTCCCTAATGATATGGGAACTGCTAAATGGTATTTTAAAAAAATAGCTGCGATAGAAATACCTGCTAATATCACTCCTAATATCAACATTCCTATCACTATTTTTACTCCTTTTTTCTGTTTTCTGTCTGTGTTTTTTATCTCATCTTTGATATTTACCATTTCTTTTTGCTTTTCTTCTTTATATGCATTCTGATAGGCGATATCTTTCTCTATCTGTTCAAATTCTTGCTGCATCTGTAAATTTTCTTCTCTTTCTTCTGCCTGTGCATTTTTCTTCTTAATGAACTGTTTTCTCTCTGTTTTCATAAAACGAAAAGCCTTTGGAATATCCCATTCCATGTTGCCAGAAGCGTAGAGATTTGCTACTGTATTCTGTAATAGTTCTGTTAAACTCTGATCAGTTGCTGCGCGCAGTTGTCCAATACATACTGTATTGATAAAGCCTCTTTCCGTTACTCCTTCTAAAATATGTTCTAATCCTTGCTCCCCCATTTCTTCTCCTGTGGTTTCATTTAATACGGTAATGGATTTATCACTTTTATAAAAACAACGATGAATACGATAGATGATTCCATCTTTTTCTAAGCGTAATATTCCTTCATAATAAGAAGAATTTTCCCATGGTTCATATAGCGTGTAAGTATCGATGCCAAAAGAGCGCCCTCTTGTCTTTTCTATTCCAAATAACATTCCTTGAAGAAATGCTTGTAATGTGGATTTACCAGTTTCGTTCTCTCCATATATTAAATTGATTTCATTCTCAAACCCTATTGCTATATTATGAAATTTCCCGAAATTCTGTAGTACTGCTTCTAAAATTACCATAATCTACTCTCCAAATGTTAAAGCACGGATTCCATAACAAAGTGCTTTTTGTTCTACGGCTGTAAGTTGTTCTTTTTCTATGTATTTTTTTATATATTTTCCCAATACATTATCTTGATTCATCCGATACATAGTTTTAAAATCATAATCTGGCTGAGATTGATCTTCAAATTTCGCTATATTCCCTAGTTTCAGGATTTTCTCCTCTGTAAATTCAATCACTTCATCTCTTGTACCAGTTAAGATAATACGATATATATTTTCACTTCCATGTTCTTCTATTCTATTCACTATCTTTTTTTGTATAGAAGCTATGGTATCTGTGTTCTCTACCTGAATAATTTCTTCCTGATAAATTCTTGCTGCAAATGGAATAAAACTCACTTTGCTCTTTGTTTTTGTAATTTCCCCTTGAAAAAAACCTCTCTCCCCTATTTCATTTTTATTGATGGGTTCTAAGCAACCTGCTTGATTGATTCTATCCTGTAATAAAATCTCTGGTTTATGCAGATGACCTATCGCAATATAATCAAATCCTGTTTCTCGTAATCTCTGGGGTGAATATGGACGGTGTGTAGAATCTCCTCCATGAGCTAATAATATATTAATCCTTTTAAAATCAGCGGGATGTAAATTGTCATATAAATTATTTTTATCTTCTTTTGCATAATAGCTGCCACCATAGATATCCACATTTTCATCCATAAAATAACAGTGTTCCATTCCATTAGATTTTAAAAATGTCACTTGATCACACCACTGAAATGTTCGATAATAAGAATCCTGTTTTATATAATCATGGTTTCCTGCTATTAAGACTACCTTTGTTTTTGTTAAAGTAGAAAAGTGATAATTGACTTCTTTTAATTCTTTTAATAGAGGCTGTCTATGAAATAAATCCCCTGCAATAAATAAAAAATCTACTTTTTCCTGCTCCGCATAAGCGACTAAACGCCGAAATGTTTCCCAAATTTCTTCTCCGCGTTTTGCTGCCCATGGAAGTCCTTTTTCTGGCTGTGCTCCTAAGTGTATATCGGCTGCATGTATAAAACGCATTTTTTGCCTTTCCTTTCTCTTTCTGTTTTTATTATATCTTTTTCTCTTGCTCACTATTTGATATTTTAATATATGTGGAAAAAATAGTCAACTGATAACTATTCTGCTTTTCAGCATAGTGGAAAGGGATATACTCTTTTGTATAAAAAGTGTAATTACTTTTATAAACTGGTCAATAAAAAACTAGGGTGGGGACATTTTGACCAAATGACCAAAGGTTCGCTCTGGAAAGACACGTTCCAACGAAGCCGCGCTCTCGCTCCGTTCCAGACGTAGCGGTACTAAATTCGCAGCCCCGCTTCTTGCGGAACTGCTTATTAAGTACCAACGTCTTCCAAGGGACTTCTTTTGGAATCGTGTCTTTCCTCCGCTAGTTTGTAGCATAGGCAAGATTGTGAAATAACAGGATAATTATTATCATAAACTATTCCGTTATAACAGCTATTTGGTTTTTATTCATCATAAAAAGATCTAAGATTTCTCCTTTTTGTAGTTAATAGAAAGCTTTTTTCAGTTTTTCTAGAATAGCCAACAAACTAGCGAAGGCAAGGCAGTATTCCATAAGAAGCCCCTTGGAAGACGTT
>CANRVK010000027.1 GCA_947643285.1 uncultured Eubacteriaceae bacterium | reverse complement strand
TTAGTGTCCGCTACGTCTGGAACGGAGCGAGAGCGCGGCTTCGTTGGAATAGGTACTGGCTGGCGCGGAAACTCACTTCTATGTGAAACTCTCCCTAAATCTAAAATTCTAGAAGTAAAGCCTAGACCTCTTAAAATAGCTTTCTGATATCATTAAACATCACATAAACCATTAAAACCATCAAAAGCATTAATCCCACAAAATGAACCATGCCTTCTTTTTGTCTGTCAATAGGCTTTCCTCTTATTGCCTCAATCACTAAAAAGACTAACCTTCCACCATCTAAAGCTGGTATCGGCAATAAATTCATCACTCCTAAATTCGCACTCAACATGATCGAAAAATTTAAAAGATTAAGCAATATAGAAAACAAATTCGTTGTCATACTGACTTGTGTACTCGTACTATTCTCTACTACTTCTCCTACCATATTTACAATACCAACTGGTCCGCTCAAGTCATTTACTCCTAATTTCCCTGTAAACAGCATTTTCAGACTCTGTATCACCATATCGATCTGATATCGTATCTCATAAAAGCTATATTGTAAAATTTCTAGTGGTTTTGCTTTCACTCTTCCTGACGAGCTATAAATTCCCATATAATATGCACCATTTTCATTCTGTTTTGGCTGAATCGTGGTAGTATAAGAAGTGCCATTTCTGTCCACCGTAATAGTAACTGGCTCACCTACATGTACTAACATATAGAGTGTAACTTCCCGATATAGCTTAATCTTCTTTCCATTTAGTTCTGTGATAATATCCCCTTCCTTAAGTCCTGCTTCCTGTGCTGGATATCCTTCCATCACTCCACTGATTTGAGGTTTATCATATCCTACTACCCCCAGTACAATCACTGCAAAAATAAATGCCAAGATAAAATTAAAAATAGGACCTGCTGCGATAACAGAGATTCTAGCCCATACTCCCTTGTTATTGAAAGCATTTTTATCCTCACTGTCCTCATCTTCCCCTACCATCATACAAGACCCGCCAAAAGGCAAAACCTTTAAAGAATATTTCGTGCCTCCTTTTTCAAACGAATATAGTCTAGGTCCCATTCCAAGGGAAAATTCTGTCACTCCTACACCGTTCTTTTTTGCCAATAAAAAATGTCCTAATTCATGAAAAAATACGATTGCACCAAATACAATCAGCGCAATAATAATGGTTAACACTGTTGACATATAACTAAACTCCTATCTGCCTATCGAAAGGCGTTATACTCTCTAAATACTCATAAACCCCTTTTTCTGTTTCTAAAATCTTCTCTATAGAAGGATTTTTTATGGTTTTATGCTTTTCCATCGCCTTTTCAATCCATTCTGGTATCTGTAAAAATCTTATTTTATGTTCTAAAAAGCACTTCACTGCAAATTCATTCGCCGCATTAAACACCGTTGGCATAGAACCTCCCTCTTTCATGGCATGATATGCTAACTTTAATCCATAGAAATTTTCTCTATCAGGAGCTTCAAATGTAATTTTTCCTAATGCAGAAAAGTCTAATCTCTCTCCTTTTAAATATCTTCTGTTTGGATAGGTGAGGGCATATTGAATGGGCAATTTCATATCAGGAGTTCCTAACTGTGCGATGATTCCTCCATCTACAAATTCCACCATGGAATGAATGATGCTCTGTGGCTGTATTACGACTTCTATCTGTTCTGCCTCTACTCCAAAAAGCCATTTTGCTTCCATCACTTCTAAGCCTTTATTCACCATCGTGGCAGAATCAATCGTGATTTTGTGACCCATCTTCCAATTTGGATGTTTTAGAGCATCTTCTACGGTAACATCTTCCATTTCTTTTCTTGTTTTTCCTCGAAAAGGTCCTCCCGACGCAGTTAATAAAATCCTCTCTATCTCTCTTTTTGATGCTCCTTGTAAAGACTGAAAAATTGCGCTGTGTTCGCTGTCTACTGGTAAAATCTTCACCCCTTTTTCCTTTGCAAGCGGCATGATCAGATGACCTGCGGTCACCAGCGTTTCTTTATTTGCCAGAGCGATATCTTTTCCTGATTCTATCGCTTTTATGGTAGGCTGTATGCCGATCATTCCTACAAGTGCTGTCACTATGATATCCATTTCTTCTAGCTGTGCTATCTCTAAAAGCCCTTCCATTCCAGAAACGATTCTGACATCTCTATCTTTTATGTTTTGTTTTAACTGCTTCGCCCTTTCCTCTTCAAAGACACAGACTATTTTAGGAGAAAACTCTCTGATCTGTTTTTCCAATAATTCTATATTGGCAGCAGCAGCGAGCGCGACTACTTTTTCCTCTTTATTTTCTCTTATCACCTCTAAAGTCTGTGTTCCAATAGACCCCGTAGAACCTAATATTCCAACTCTCTTCATAATTTTCTCCCCTCTGTTTTTAAATCATACTTTTTTATAAAACAAAGAAATGTTTTCCCGCTTGTTTTTTATTGTTTTCTACTTTAAGGTAAAAAATTTCTTGCTCTATGAGATTAAATAAACATACATAAAAAGTATATCGCAGGAGCTACAAAAATAACACTGTCAAATCTATCTAAAATCCCACCATGCCCCGGAATCAATTTTCCATAATCTTTTATCTCATGATCTCTTTTTATTCCAGAAGCTGCCAAATCTCCTATCTGTGAAATGATAGAACCCACTCCACATACTATGGCACATCCTAAAACAGGATTTTCAAAAGATAATTGGATATGTTCTTTTAAAATAAATCCATAAATTGCTCCGATGATAACAGAAGCGGCTATTCCTCCTACACTTCCTTCTATGGATTTTTTAGGACTCAATTTAGGCGCTAATTTTCTCTTTCCGAACATAACTCCTGTCAGATATGCAAAAGTATCACAAATCCATGAGCTGATAAATACCATCCATACTAAAAATATTCCTTCTTCTAACAGGCGGATTTGATATACAAAAGACAGCATCACTGCTACATAAAAAAGTCCAAAAAATACAAGCATCACTTGTTCTGCCCGATATTTAGGAAAAGAGAAGACATATATCCCCATAATTGCTATCAAAAAAGCGATAACTATCAGCATCTGATATTCTTCTTTTTGAAAATATAGGGCTGTATAATAGGCGATTCCTGCCAAATATCCTACGATTCCTAAAGGCTTCTTTTGTATATCTAAGACATGGTAAAGTTCGGTCATTCCGATGAGGGAAATAGCTGCAATCGTAAAAAATAAGATATCTCCTCCTGTTATCAATGTGATAATTGCGATAATCACTAATAAAATACCACTTAAAGTTCTAACCAATGTCGCTTTTGTAAAAAGCTTTTTCCACATCACAATTCCTCCCTTATCCCTCCAAATCTCCTATCTCTATTAGTATACTGTGCGATAGCCTTTCTTAATTCATTTTTATCAAAATCCGGCCATAAAACTTCCGGAAAATAAAATTCTGCATAAGCACACTGCCATAATAGAAAATTAGAAATCCTCTCTTCTCCACTCGTGCGAATCAGAAAATCTGGATCAGGGATATCTTTTGTATCTAAATATTCTTCAAATAGGGCTTCATCGATCTCTTCTATTCCCATTTTCCCTTCTTTGATATCTAGTGCCATTCTTTTCATCGCTCTTATCATCTCATCTCTGCTGCCATAATTTAACGCAATTTGAAAGTTAAGCCCTGTATTATTTTTCGATACTTCTTCTAATTTTTGAATACTCTCTTGAATGTCTTTGTCTAATTTTGTTCTATCCCCTATCACTCGAACCCGCATATTATTATCCATAGATTTTTTTATGCTCTCTTTTAGATAGTTTCTCAAAATTTTCATCAGCGCATCGATTTCATCTTTGGGTCTTGACCAATTTTCTGTAGAAAAAGCATAAATGGTCAAATATTTTACTCCTAAATCATACGCGGCACGGCAGATCTCTTCTACTCTTTTGCTGCCCTGCGTGTGTCCCATATTTCTTGGCAAAAATCTCTTTTTCGCCCATCTGCCATTTCCATCCATGATAATTGCAATATGCCTTGGTACATTTGTTAGCTTTTCGCTCATACATTCTCCTGCTTTCTCTTTTTCTGCTCAAAAACTTTTCTTTTAAAAAATAATTGCAGTAATAGTTGGAAGTATCTTTCTTCTCTTCCAACTATTCCTACAATTCTATTTTTCCCATATTTTAGACAGTCAATATTTCTTTTGATTTTACATCTATCGCTTTTTCTATTTCTGCAATATATTTATCTGTAGCTTTTTGTACCTTTTCTTCTAATTGATCCTGTTCATCTTCAGAAATTTCACTCGCTTTATTCGCCTTTTTAATCGCTTCATTCGCATCTCGACGGATATTTCGGATAGCCACCTTTGCACTTTCTCCCTTTTTCTTTACTTCTTTCACTAATTCCTTACGGCGATCTTCTGTCAATTCTGGAAATACTAAACGGATAACTTTTCCATCATTGTTCGGATTAATGCCTATATCAGATGCTAAGATAGCCTTTTCAATATCTTTAATCAAACGGCTTTCCCAAGGCTGTATCAATATCATTCTAGCTTCTGGAACAGATACATTCGCTACCTGCTGCAAAGAAGAAGGTGTTCCATAATAGTCTACTTTAATTTTATCTAAGATGTGAGGGTTTGCGCGCCCTGCACGAATGGTCAGATATTCATTTTTTAAACTCTCCAATGATTTTTCCATTTTTTCTTCATAAATTTTAATGTCCATAAATATGTCCTCCATTTTTTATTTTATAGTGTTGTTATCATAGTTCCTGTGGAATTTCCTTCTACCGCATGAATAATGCTGTCTTCTTCTTGTAATCCAAATACTTTCATAGGGATTTTATTTTCCATACACAGCACAGCAGCCGCTAAATCCATAATGCCTAACTTTTTATCCACAACTTCTCTCATAGAAATCTCTTGGAATTTTTTCGCATTTGGATTTGTTTTCGGATCTGAGTCATATACTCCATCTACCGCACGGGCAGCGAGTATAATGTCTGCCTCCATCTCCACTGCACGAAGTGCTACTCCCATATCGGTGGAAAAATAAGGATGTCCTGTTCCACCAGCAAAAAATACTACTTTTCCTTTTTTCAAGCACTCATTTGCCCTATCTTTTGAAAATAATTCTGTAAAAGAACTGCATACAAAAGGGGTAAATACTTGTGTTTCTATTCCAATAGATCGAAAGATTTCAGAAGTGTAGATACAATTCATCACTGTCGCCAACATTCCTATTTGATCCGCTTTCACTCGATCTATGGTTTCGCTGGTTCTCCCTCTCCAAAAATTTCCTCCTCCAATCACGACTCCGACCTCAATCCCTTTTTCTACAATCGCTTTCACTTGCCTTGCTGCTTCTGTCACAGTCGTTTCATCAAATCCTGTCTTTTTTTCTCCTGCTAATGCTTCTCCGCTTAATTTCAGTAAAACACGTTTGTATTGCATGACTTCCTCCTTATTTTTTAATTTTTTCATCTGTCACTGTGGATTATCCTCTATACTATTATCTCTTATATGTTGTATTAATGGAGTGGTATCATCTATCGGCAATATGGTATAACCTGCTTCTTGTAACTGTTTTATCATCTCTGGAAGAGCCTCTACTGTAAATCCTTTTTGTACAGAATCATGCATCAAAATCATGGAATGTTCATATTTGGGTATATCATTCCAAACATTAGTTAAAATCTGATCCGTTGTCAACTCTTTATTTGCTCCATCTCCATTTGCCACATTCCAATCAAAGTATTCCATTCCTTCTTCATGTAATGCTTGAATAAATACTTGCATGTCCATCTCGCTTATCGTATTGCTGCTGCCGCCCGGAAAACGATAATAAATCGGTTTTGTTCCTGTTAAATCAAATAAATAATTCTGCAGGCGATATACATCTTCTAAAAAAGCTTCTTTTGATGCGTAGACTTCTTTATATACATGGGTATAGGAATGCATAGCGAGAGTATGCCCCTCTTCCACAATCCTTTTATATCCCGCTTTTGAAACTTCATCGGTCTTTCCATTTACAAAAAAAGTTGCTTTTACATTATACTCTTTTAGGATATCTAAAATAGCATTGGTATTAGAACTCGGTCCATCATCAAATGTTAAGTATACTATCTTTTGATTTTCTTCTTCTCCTATAGATGTTTCTTCTGGTGATGTTTGTGAGGTGGATTCTGTTTGTAAAATTTCTGTTTCTGATGGTTGTGTTTCTGATATTTGTGTTTCTGTAGATTGTGATTCTGGGGGTTGTGTTTCTGGGGTTATTGTTGTATTATCAAATGTTTCTTCATCTGTTTTTGCTTGTGCGAAAACTTGTTCTACAGATAATTTTTCTATCTGATTTTCTAATATTTTCACTCTATTCACCAGATGAATGACACATAAAACGAAACATAAAATTCCTATTAAAAATAATGCTTTTTTTGTCACTGTTTTTAATACAGCCATCTGGCGTCTTTCATACTTTTTCATCTCTATCTCCATGTAACCGGTGTATGGTTTACAGTTTGTACAGTATTTCTGTCATGTTCCATTAAGAAATTTTTTATTATGAGTTTTCCTTATTATTTTCTTTTATTTTTTCTTTCTGTATTATTTTATCATATTTTTTTCTTTTGTACCAGTTTTTTTCTTTTATAGAATAATGAATAGTATCAGTATAACCGATTTAAACAAAAATTTCAATAACCTTGCCAATGAGAAAATAGAAATCTATTGTTATTTAGATGAAGGAATGAGATTCAGGAAATAGGATGGGAAAAGGGGAATGATTTGACAAAGGTTCGCAAAGGAACGGCATGTTCCAACGAAGCCGCGCTCTCGCTCCGTTCCAGACGTAGTGGTACTAAATTCGCAAATCCCGCTTCTTGCGGGTTTGCTTATTAAGTACCAACGTCTTCCAAGGGGCTTCTTTTGGAATCATGCCGTTCCTTTGCTAGTTTGTTGGCTATTTTAGAAAAATTGAAATTGAGATGGGAAATTTTTTTATATAGAGGAGCTTGTCAACTACCTGCAACCAAAAGGTCATGGGTTTGTAACAGTTTAGACTTTTTATTTTATTTGTTATGGTGAAATTTGCTTTTCACAGAATAGAACAATCAACAGACTAGCGAAGGCAAGGAAGTATTCTATAAGAAGCCCCTTGGAAGACGTTGGTACTTAATAAGCAGTTCGGTGACGCCCCGAGAATTTAGTACCATTACGTCTGGAACGGAGTGAGAACGCGGCTTCGATAGAATACTTCCTTGCCGCAGCGCACCCTTTGATGCTCAAATAGCCTGAACGGTAACACTTAGCTGATAAAAATTTTTATTCATGTTGATTTTATGAGATTTTATAATATAATATTATTTTATATATGTTCACTCAAATTATAATAAAAAAGGGGGTATATAAATTAGATGAAAGAGAAAAAAGAAGTTTTATGGAAATTATTTATTTCTAATTTATATCTAAGTGCTTTTACATTTGGAGGAGGATATGTTATTGTCAGCCTGATGAAAAAAAAGTTTGTGGATGAACTTCATTGGATTGAAGAACAGGAAATGTTGGATTTAATTGCGATTGCGCAGTCTTCTCCCGGAGCGATTGCTGTAAATGGTGCGATTGTCGTCGGCTATAAACTTGCTGGTATAGTGGGGGTATTTATTTCTATTTTAGCCACAATCCTGCCTCCTTTTGTATTTTTATCTGTTATTTCTTTTTTTTATACGGCATTTTCGCAAAATATGATAATTCAGTTATTATTAAAGGGAATGCAAGCAGGTGTAGGAGCTGTTATCTGTTCTGTTGTTTTTGATATGGGAAAAGGAATTATACATAGTAGAAATGTTAGTTCTATTTTAATTATGATTATCTCTTTTTGTATCACTTATTTTTTAAATATCAATGTTATTTTTGTTGTTATTACTTGTATTTTGATTGGTATTTTACGAGTTCTTTATTCTTTTAAGGGAGGGAAGAAAATATGATCTATCTTCAATTATTTTTAAGTTTTTTACAGATTGGAATGTTCAGTTTTGGTGGTGGATATGCTGCGATGCCTTTTATTCAGGATCAAGTAGTAAATCTTCATCATTGGCTTTCTCTATCAGAATTTACAGACTTAATCACAATTTCTCAGATGACTCCCGGTCCTATCGCTGTAAATTCTGCTACTTTTGTAGGATTAAAAATAGCAGGATTTCTAGGGGCAGTAGTTGCTACATTAGGCTGTATCTTACCTTCTTGTTTTATCGTTTCTATCTTAGCTTATATTTATCGAAAATATCATAAACTCACTATGCTTCAAACTATTCTGGCTTCTTTAAGACCTGCCGTAGTAGCAATGATAGCCTCTGCTGGAGTGAGTATCCTAGTTTCTTGTTTCTGGCCTAAGGGATTTTCTTTCTCGCTTTCTGATATCCATCTTTCTTCTATTTTTATTTTTATCATCGCTTTTGTTCTTCTTCATTATAAAAAAATAAATCCTATTTTAGTTATGGTCTTTTCAGGTTTTTTGGAAGTTATATTTTATTATGGGGCAAAATTATTTTTATAATATTTTAATCCACGTTTCTTTGAGGGAAGCCACTTATGATATATGATAAAGAATGGAACAAAGTTAAATTAATAGATGAGCTTAAAACAGATATTTTCAATAACAAGTTGATAGCACATGGATAAATAGGATATATTGTATGAAATGTAGATTTAGAAGCTGTTGCAAAGTAAAAATTTTATACAATATTTAGTATTTAATATTCATTTTGCAACAGCCTCTATCTGTTTAAAATTATTTTTTATTGGCTTTCACTAATAACATCATTGGACGACGTAATTCGTCTTTCATTCCTGAAATACTCATCATTTCTTCGGATAACTTCACCTCTTCTACTACTTCAAGTTCAAAGCCGTTATTCAATAATCTCATCAATATTTGTGTAAGTGTGTGGTGTTGTTTTACTGCATCACACCCTAAAAAGTGTGTATTTCGCTCTCCCAGAATGAAATAATTATCAACTGACCAATATTGAGGCTTTCCGGATTCTGTATAAATCCAGTCCTGTTCAACTCCTGCGGTAAAATTCGGATGTTCCATATTAAAAATAAATACTCCACTCTGTTTCAGTGTTCTATGTACCTTTTGAAATATTTTCTCAATATTTTCAATATAATGCAGAGTCAGATTGGAAACGACACAATCCCACATATTTTCTGGATACTCATATTCCTCTATTCCACAGACACGATACTCAATCTGTCTTTGTGCGTTTCGCTTTTTTGTTTCTTCAATCATTTTTCTGCTCAAGTCAAGTCCTAATACTTGTACTGCTCCTTGTTCTGCTGCAAAAGCACAATGCCAGCCATATCCACACCCCAAATCAAGAAACAATTTTTCCTTGAAATGACGGAAAATTGTATGATAAAAATCGCTTATTCCTATTCTTTCCACAGCGGCTTTTGCTGTATTTTTACAATGATCAGCCTTAGATAATTGCAAAACTCCAAACACCATATAACTCCTGACCTTTTTCCAAAAGTAGAACAGCCAACCAATTAGCGGAAACAAAGAAGTATTCCAAAAGAAGCCCCTTGGAAGACGTCGGCACTTAATGAGCAGTTTCGCAAGAAGCGAAACGGCGAATTTAGTGTCCGCTACGTCTGGAACGGAGCGAAAGCGCGGCTTCGTTGGAATACTTCTTTGTTGTAGCGTCCCCTTTATCTTTCCACGAAACAAAACACCCCCTATTCCTTTTTGATTTTCTTCATCACCTATTTCTACTACTTAAGTAACAACTTTTATAAATATCACATTTCTACAAATTTCATCTTATTATAACACCAAAATATAATAATTCACATCCATTTTAAAAAAATTTCCGTTTTGTAATTACTTTTTTTGTCTTCTTAAAAAAATACTAAAAATGGTCAAAAGCAGAACCATCTGCTTCTGACCATCTTAAATTTTCTTATAAAAACTCTTGAAGAATTTTTAATTTATCAACATTGTTAGTGCCACATTCTCCTTGCTTTATCAATTAAAGAAACACCTTTCTTGTGTTTCTGAAATTCTTCTAGCAGCACTAGAGGATTCCGCTGCAATATCCGAACAATCACATTCTATTTCTGAAACAGTACCACATTGAACCACTGCTGTACCTGTTTCTATGACCGCACCAAAGGAAATAGGAATTTCAATACATAAGTTTTGTGTAATTATAAATGAACAGGAAGTTTGATTTCCAGAACACTGTGCTCCTGATTTTACAACAGGTTCACCACAACAGGTTGCTTTTGCTGTTCCTGATTTTGCAAACGGAGTAACTTTGATAGGAACACAAACTGTTTCTTTTTGATAAAAAACAGTTTCACAAGATTCATTGCTATCACACACAGGTCCACAGATATTTAATCCTGTTGCGGTCGTTCTGCCACCATACAGGCAAACATTCATAGGTCCAATGTTATAGGGTGTACGAAGAGAAATACAAACTTTCATAACTCCTGATGACTTATCAAGTGGAAAATCAAATTTTAATCCACTGCAGCTCGTAGGATTATCTGGTTTCTCAGCAGTTTTTATTTCTACATTATTTCCCCATACTACTTTTTTTGAATCGCCATTTATGGAAACTGTGATTTTAATAATATCATCTTGAGTAATTGTATTACAAATACCAAATAGAAAATGACTTAAATCTGCATATTGTGATGTGTCCTGTCCAACCCCAATAATGTCATAACAAAATTTTTGATATTCTCCCTCAGAAGGATAAAGAATGGAATCATCCATGTTTAGAGAAAATACAAATGGCAAAATTCTATCGCCGGGAATAACGGAATAATCTACTTGTTGATTGCATATTGGATTTGTTATCATGGCAAGCCCCTTTTATTTATTAATTTCTCTACATAATATGTCTTTCGACATATTATGTGAAAAGAAAATAATTATTAAATAATAATATCTATTCTCTAAAAATTATTAGAATTACAACTACCTTTTTCAAAAAATACAAGTTATTCTGTTCTATTATGAGTTTAAACTTTCTTATTTCTGTTGTTTATGAATAATAGTTCTAAAAAAATATCTAAAAAAGTCTAAATTTTTATTGTATTGACGTAAAAATAGAGATACAATAAAGGAAGAAATAAAGATGCACAGGGAGGTTTATCATGAAACAACAAAAAAAAGAAACAATTTCCAGAAAAAAAATAGCAGATGAAATTCTTCAACAAATTGGAGGAAGTGTCATTTTTGTACTTTTATTTATAGAGGTTATTGCAATCTGTATGGTAGGATGGTTGATCATCACATCAAAAGAAAAGGAATTAACACAAGAATCTAATGCAGCCGCAAGCCAGATAACAGGATTTCTAGAACAATATACCAAAAATGTGGAACAGTTAGCTGTTAATCCAGAGATCCAAAATGTGATGCTAGAAACAAAAGCTGGTGATGATATCTGGCAAGCTGAAAAAATAAATACCGTTATGGATAATATTATAAGTATTGCAAATACCGATTCCGAAAATGTCATGGCTGTATGGATTTCTGACTTAGATTCCAGTACACTGACGTCTGATGGGTTTACAAGCGGAGATGATTGGGACATCACAAGTCGAGGATGGTATAGATGCATCACAGACAAAGAAACCATTTTGACAGAACCATATGTTGATTCTTCTACTGGAAAGATGGTCTTAAGTGCTGCAACTCCCGTTTATGATGAGGCTACAGGTGCTGTCATCGGGGCAGTAGGTATGGATATTTCTTTAGAACATATCACAGAAATCATGAGTGAATATAAGATAGGTCGTCATGGATATATCCTATTATTATCTGAAAATGGCACTTTCCTTTATCACCCACAGAGTGACATCATTCAAAAAAATATTAAAGACGTAGACATATCTCAAAATGTTATAAATGCAATCCTTTCTAAAAGTGATATATTTTTAAAATATAAATCAGATGGCTCTACAAAATATGGTTCATTGCAACATGCTGGGGATACAGGATATATGGTACTCAGTTGTATGCCTTTCTCCGAATATTATACTATGTTGATTGTAATGATCATCTCATTAATCATTATCTTTACAATCGGTATTATACTCATAGCATTCCGCATTAAAAAAAGCGCTATAAATCTGACAAAGCCGATTTTGGAATTGAACCATACAGCACAGCAGCTCGCTGATGGAAACTTAGATGTAAATCTTAACATAACAAGTAAAAATGAAATCGGAGAACTTGGAAATTCTTTTCAAAAGACAGTAGACAGACTGAAAGAGTATATTATATACATTGATGAAACATCAGATGTACTATCACAAATTGCTGATGGCAAGCTAAGTATTCATCTGAAAAATGATTATGTCGGTGAATTTCAGAAAATAAAAACGGCTTTGCTCAATATTTCCGATTCTATGAATCAGGTTATGATAGGTATCAATAAAAGTTCTGACCAAGTATCCATTGGTGCTGCGGAACTCGCTACCGCTTCTCAAGTTCTGGCAGAAGGTGCAGAAGAACAGGCTGCATCGATTGAACAGCTTGCAGCAACAACAAATACCCTTGCCGATCAGGTAGAAAATAGTCGCAGAGAGGCAGAAACTTCTGCCAAAGCAACCGCACAGACTACTACCATGATCGAACAGAATCAAGAAAAAATGAAGCTGATGATGGATGCCATGAATAAAATTCATCAAACTTCTCAACAGGTGGTTGGAATTATTCAAACTATCGAAGATATCGCATCACAGACAAATCTTTTATCATTAAATGCTTCTATAGAAGCTGCCCGTGCTGGCGAAGCAGGCAAAGGCTTTGCGGTCGTTGCTGATGAAATTGGAAAACTAGCATTAGAGAGTTCCAAAGCCGCAAGTACAACAAAAGAGATGATTGAACTCTCGATAGAAGAAATCAATAAAGGAAATACCATTGCTGTGAGTGCTATGAGTTCATTAAAGGAATCGGTAAATGCAGTAGACCATGTAAATGAAATGATCCAGAAAACGGCAGAAAATGCAACTATCCAAGCGGAAAATATGAAACAGCTCCGAGTGGGAATCGAAGAAATAACACATAGTATACAAGATAACTCCGCAGCTTCACAAGAAACCTCCACAACTTCGGAAGAACTGGCTTCACAAGCTAAAATATTGAATAAAATGGTACAAAAATTTGAGATTTGTCAATATAAGAATTGAGGAGAACTAAAGTACATTGACTTACAGACACTATAAGGAGGTTTATTATGAAACAGCAAAAAAAAGAAACAAATTCCAAAAAAAAAATAGCAGATGAAATTCTCCAACAAATTGGAGGAAGTGTCATTTTTGTACTTTTACTTATAGCAATTGTTGCGATCTATATGGTAGGATGGCTGATCATTACATCAAAAGAAAAGGAATTAACACAAGAATCTAATGCAGCCGCAAACCAGATAACAGGATTTCTAGAGCAATATACCAAAAGTGTAGAACAATTATCTGTCAATCCAGAGATCCAAAATGTAATGCTGGAAACAAAGGCTGGTGATGATATCTGGCAAGCTGAAAAAATGAATACCGTTATGGATAATCTTATAAATATCGCAAATACGGATTCTAAAAATGTCATGGCTGTATGGATTTCTGATTTAGATTCCAGTATATTAACGCAGTCTGATGGTTTTACAAGTGGAGAAGGCTGGGATATCACAGGGCGAGGATGGTATAGATGCATCACAGACAAAGAAACCATTTTGACAGATCCATATGTTGATTCTTCTACTGGAAAGATGATCTTAAGTGCTGCAGCTCCCGTTTATGATGAGGCTGGAAATGTCCTTGGAGCAGTAGGAATGGATATTTCTCTAGACCATATGACAGAAATCATGAGTGAATACAAGGTCGGTCGTCATGGATATATCCTATTATTATCTGAAAATGGCACTTTCCTTTATCACCCACAGAGTGACATCATTCAAAAAAATATTAAAGACGTAGACATATCTCAAAATGTTATAAATGCAATCCTTTCTAAAAGTGATATATTTTTAAAATATAAATCAGATGGCTCTACAAAATATGGTTCATTGCAACATGCTGGGGATACAGGATATATGGTACTCAGTTGTATGCCTTTCTCCGAATATTATACTATGTTGATTGTAATGATCATCTCATTAATCATTATCTTTACAATCGGTATTATACTCATAGCATTCCGCATTAAAAAAAGCGCTATAAATCTGACAAAGCCGATTTTGGAATTGAACCATACAGCACAGCAGCTCGCTGATGGAAACTTAGATGTAAATCTTAACATAACAAGTAAAAATGAAATCGGAGAACTTGGAAATTCTTTTCAAAAGACAGTAGACAGACTGAAAGAGTATATTATATACATTGATGAAACATCAGATGTACTATCACAAATTGCTGATGGCAAGCTAAGTATTCATCTGAAAAATGATTATGTCGGTGAATTTCAGAAAATAAAAACGGCTTTGCTCAATATTTCCGATTCTATGAATCAGGTTATGATAGGTATCAATAAAAGTTCTGACCAAGTATCCATTGGTGCTGCGGAACTCGCTACCGCTTCTCAAGTTCTGGCAGAAGGTGCAGAAGAACAGGCTGCATCGATTGAACAGCTTGCAGCAACAACAAATACCCTTGCCGATCAGGTAGAAAATAGTCGCAGAGAGGCAGAAACTTCTGCCAAAGCAACCGCACAGACTACTACCATGATCGAACAGAATCAAGAAAAAATGAAGCTGATGATGGATGCCATGAATAAAATTCATCAAACTTCTCAACAGGTGGTTGGAATTATTCAAACTATCGAAGATATCGCATCACAGACAAATCTTTTATCATTAAATGCTTCTATAGAAGCTGCCCGTGCTGGCGAAGCAGGCAAAGGCTTTGCGGTCGTTGCTGATGAAATTGGAAAACTAGCATTAGAGAGTTCCAAAGCCGCAAGTACAACAAAAGAGATGATTGAACTCTCGATAGAAGAAATCAATAAAGGAAATACCATTGCTGTGAGTGCTATGAGTTCATTAAAGGAATCGGTAAATGCAGTAGACCATGTAAATGAAATGATCCAGAAAACGGCAGAAAATGCAACTATCCAAGCGGAAAATATGAAACAGCTCCGAGTGGGAATCGAAGAAATAACACATAGTATACAAGATAACTCCGCAGCTTCACAAGAAACCTCCGCAACTTCGGAAGAACTGGCTTCACAAGCTGAAATATTGAATAAAATGGTGCAAAAATTTGAGATTTGCTAATCAAAGAATTAATAGAAACAAAATAAAGCATATGGATTTACAGATACTAAATATAAAAACGGCTGTTGCATTAAGACAAAAACATTTTTGCTTAATGCAACAGCCATTTATTTAGACAATTCTGATAAAAAAGATATTTTTATTCCATCCATACTCCGTTTTCATCTGTCTTATGTCCATCTGGTGTTGTTGTATTGATAAGACAATTTCCATTTGTAGTATCCATGTAATACCATTTATCATCGATAAGCTGCCAGCCGGTTTTCATATCTCCATTTTCAGTATCTGTATAATACCATTTATCGTTGATAAACAGCCAACCATTTTTCATATCTCCATTTGTAGTATTCATATAATACCATTTATTGTTGATAAACTGCCAGCCGGTTTTCATATCTCCATTTTCAGCATCGAAATAATACCAATTATTGTTGACAAATCGCCAGCCAGTTTTCATATCTCCATTTTCAGTATCCATATAATACCATTTATTGTTGACAAGCTGCCAGCCGGTTTTCATATCTCCATTTTCAGTGTCCATATAATACCAGCTTCCAGTCGCTGTTTTTTTCCAGCCAGTTACCATCTTTGAGGAAGCGTCATCTAGATAATACCACTTATCCCCAAGTTTTTTCCAGCCTTTTGCTGCTTTTTTATCTGCACCGAAATAATACCAGTCTTTTCCAACTTTTTCCCATTCATTGGTTGCTAAACTGCCGTCTGTTTTACTATAAATAACATCACCAGACTTTGAGATAATGCAGATTCCATTATTTGTTTTTTGCACAGAAGCAATCGTTGTATTTGCTCCCAGAACAGTTGTAACTGCATTGGTTACTCTTTGCTGTTCGCTGCTGTTTAGGTCACTTTTTCCTTCATAAGAATCAGAAGATTCTGATGTAGTATAAGAGTTACTTGAACTACTGGAATTGTTACTTGAATTATTGTTGGAGTTATTTGAATTATCCTTTTTGATAGGAATACTGCAAAATACTGGTGTACTCTTATTGGTATAATACCATACTACCTCATCGTTATAAAGAATTGGTACACAATCGGATAAGCTTCCTTCCATTGTATAAGTTTTGCCGATTACTTTTCCCTCTCCGTTTATATAAACATAATTTATTGTATTATCTACCGTATAGAGTACCAACATACGGTTGTCATCAATTTTTACCAAATGAGGAGTAGAAACAGATACTTTCTCAGAGGTACTGAAATTAGTGAGCCAGTAAATCTGTGTTTTGGAAGTATCTTCTCTTGATGTAGCTGTAACAAAAATATTACGGGTAACACCAGAATTATAAGGATCTACTTGAGGAACAGAGTTTCCTACCGCTAAATAATACTGGTCAGAAACAGCGATACCTCCAAGAGATACTCCGGTATAAACTCCACCGACATTTCCCTTAATCGGTAATACATTAAAACTCTTTCCTTTGGAAAGAATGAAAGAACCATTCTCATTTTTCTCTTTATGTTCTGTTAAGATAATACCACGAGGATAGGCATCACCGTGATCTGCGGCAAGAAGAACAGAATTATCTGTATCAGTAACAAAAAATTGAGTAAATGAGTGACTGCAATATCCAGAACCTCCTATGCTGACCTGTTTCATATCTGGAATATTAATAGACAAAATAAGGTTTTTTTGATGTCCATTATACATATTTTGGCAAGTACGAATCTGAAGGGTATCTCCGTCTTGCAACATTCTTAATGTTCCAAAAGCAAATGGTTTTTCTGTATTTATACCAAAATAACTGGTACTTCCTTCTCTTTGCCAATCTTTTGTATATTTTACAACACGAATGACTTCCACATTATTGTCTTTATTAAGGTTATTCTGTCCAAATACTAGAAAGTTATAGTCTTTTCCTGAATAAGCCCCTCCAAAAATTGGCAATTCCATATCTAATTTTCCACTATAGATAATCTGGCGGTTTTTATCGTAGTTTTCTACGATTACCATATTATTAGTACATTCTACGCGAGTAATCCCACCATCTTCATTTTCATAAAGATACGAAACAATGGGCTTGCTCCAATTACCATAATTTTGTCGATTTGCATTACTAGAAGCAGTAGCTTGTGTTGGAGTGACAACTTGGATACTTGATCCTGTTACAACAAAATCTGATCCTGTTACAACAGATTCCGTTCTTGATGTTCCATGAAAGGAAACTTGCTCAAGAGAAGGGGGAGGTGATGTTTCTGCTGCTAAAGCTGGTTCTGTTCTTGCTGATAGAATCAGTCCCATATTTAGAGCAAATAAAGTAGATAGTATTTGTTTTTTCATTTTTTTCTCCTTATCTTATTTTTATACAATATTTGCCTTTTTCATTAAAAATGGCACACCATTTTTTCCCATTATTAGATAATGAGAATTTTTAGTGTTTCATTTATAAAAGGTAGTATTATATCGTTTTACTATTATAATATACTTTACCAATTTTTTCAATCTTTAAAAAAATATATAACACGTTTTATCTTACAGTTCAGCCTATTTGAGCGTCAAAGGTTCGCTACGGCAAGGAAGTATTCCAGCGAAGCCGCGCTCTCGCTCCGTTCCAGACGTAATGGTACTAAATTCGCAAATCCC
>CANRVK010000026.1 GCA_947643285.1 uncultured Eubacteriaceae bacterium | reverse complement strand
TTTTCTGCAATTGTTGTTTCAAGTGAATAAGTGTTCACTGTGGGAGCAGGGAAATCATCAAGTTGCGTTGGTATTTTTCGTTTTTCTTGTTTTGGTACAATGATATCGCCAACACCAAAGTCAATACTGAATGGTGTTTTCGTATTCTTGATTCGAGCTACAAGAGAAGCTCCGATACCAGCGTACTTCTTTACAATGGCAATAGGTGCAATTTCCTTGATTTCAAAGGTAATAAAATCATTTCCAGTAAATGTTCCAATGATTTCTTCTAATACTGATTTCAACTGTTCAGGGGTGTTTGGTACTTTCTGAAGAAGAAAATCAACATCCACTGTAATACGGCTGTCAAAGTCGGTAACAGAATAAATGAATAGACCACCTTTGAGAAAAAGGTTATCAGCATACTTGGATTTCTCTAAACGGCGTAGGAATTCTTCCTGACAAAAGAGTTGTAGGCAGAGTTGATAATTTCTGCCGCTTTCAGCAGCTTTGTTTTTCAATCGTGCAAGCACAGAAGCAGCTATATCAGCCATTCAAAAGCACCTCCATTATATTCATGACTTTTGTATAAAGATTCATTTCCTTTGCATATTTAGAAAGGTTTGCAAGATTCTTGTTGTCATCAGTGGCATAGGTATTGACAGCTTTATTGAAAATTTCATTATCAAGTTTCGTGCGATACTTGAAACAATCGCAAATCGTTCGTTCACGGTCGTAAACTGATAAAAAAACACCATTAAAATCATCTGTTGTCTTACCAAGATTAAAAAAATTCTTTTGAATAAAGTAAGCCTTCAGCGGTATCTCTTGTACTCGTTTTACTGTTCTTGAAGCTGTGCGAGGTACTGCAATCGACCATTCACGAGGTGAAAAATCGCTATATCCATAATGAAATAAAGCTGATTCTACACAAACGATTCCTTGTGGAAGAATTTTTTTTATTATTTGTTCGTCTGTCACTGTAACATTTTGAGGTAGTTGATAAAGACCACGGCGGATTCTTTCTATGACACCTTTCTTACAAAGTGCAGCAACTTCATAATTTTTAATGCCTTCTAAAATAAAATCGGATGTTTTGGCTATTCCTCCCTTATTTAAAATTACTTTTTGAGCAAGTTTTTTTTTGTTCAAACGAACACCAACTTTCTACATGCAAATTTAAATTATTGTACGCTTATATTATATAATAAAACAAGAAGAATTACAAGCGGACACTTTTTTAAATTCGCATGTCGTTTGTAATTTCATTTTTTTTACTTTAGAGTGTTTTTAAACATCAACACACAATTAATAAAACCGCCAGTGCCCCATCTGAACAGTATCAATAGTAAAAGAGAGAATTTTTATATTATAATTTCTCTATAACTTTCTGCTTTCAATATAGCAAATATTAAACTTTTTCATCATTATGAAACCACTTATTAAATGTAAATATAACATGAATAACTTCTTTAAAAATAATTTTTTAAAGAAACAGATGAAAAAAATGAATAAGCAAAATAAGTTTACAAGTAAAATGATAATTAATAGCTATAACCTATTAAATCATAATATCTTCTCATCATTTTATAAAAAATCTAACAAAATCCTTTTTTCCAATTTTCTTAAAACAGTCAATTAACTAGCAAAGGCAAAAAAAGTATTCCAAAAGAAGCCCCTTGGAAGACGTTGGTACTTAATGAGCAAACCCGCAAGAAGCGGGATTTGCGAATTTAGTACCATTACGTCTGGAACGGAGCGAAAGCGCGGCTTCGCTGGAATATTTTTTTGCCGGAGCGAACCTTCACTCAAAATGTTCTCCTATCTTTTCTTTCATATTATAGAAAAAACAAAAGATATATTTTTTTATAATTTAAAAACAGAGTTTCTGAATTAGCAGATATTTCTTACAAATACTTTCTTTTTATTGTTCATTCATAAAATGTTCATAAAATATTTGTATAATAACTTATAAAAGTATTTTTGTGGGCGCTTCGTTAGAAAAATAGATTATAAATAGCAAAGGAGAAAGAAATGGCTGGGGAGAAAAAAGAACAGCAAGATGAATTTGCTTTTATTACAGAAAAAGTTATGGAGCAATCAATTAGAAGAAAACGATGGATGATGAAAATATTAGGGACTTTTATATTGGCAATTATTTTTGGGACTACAGCAGCAGTATCCTTTGTTTTAGTGTTGCCTTATATACAAGCTAAATTTCCAAAGGAGGAAGAGAGAGAATCCATTACTATTCCTAGAGATGAACTGCCTACAATAACACCAATACAAATAGAAGAATCTGATACAACACAAGAAGAAATATCTACAACAGAACCTATTATTGATATTGTGGAAAATGTTTTAGCAGAAAGAACACTCACAATAGAAGATTTTAATTCACTTTACGAAGCTATTTATCAAGTTGTGGAAAAGGTGAATCAGTCTATCGTGACGGTGATTTCTGTGGAGAGCGAGATAGATTGGTTTAATAATCCTTATGAATCAAAAGGAGAAACGTCAGGACTCATTTTTAATAAAACAGATACAGAAATTTTGATTTTGACAGATATAGAGAGTATTCATTCAGCAGATGATATACGAGTGACCTTTGAAAATGGAAAAGAATGTGAAGCTATTTTAAGAAAGGCAGATATTGTATCTGGAATCGCTATTTTAGCTATCAATACAGAGAAATTTACAACAAAAGAATTACAAGCGATCAGTACAGCAGTTTTGGGAAATTCTTATATTACAAAACCGGGAGATATCGCAATAGCAGTCGGAAGCCCATTAGGGGATAATTATTCTATGGCGTATGGAGTGATTTCATCTATAAAAAATATAGTACAAACGACAGATGCGAATTATAAAATATTGAGCACCAATATAGTTGGGAGTAAACAGGGAAAAGGGTTTTTGATTAATACGAAGGGAGAAGTCATTGGTATTTTAACGAAATTGCGAGAAATAGAGGGAAGAGAACAGATTGTAGAAGCGATTGCAATTTCTGATATGAAGGGGATTATCGAAAAATTATCGAATGGAATCGATATCTCTTATTTTGGAATAAAAGGTCAGGAGATAACCACAGAATTAGAAAAAGAAACAAAAAGACCACAGGGAATCTATGTGACAGAGGCCATTGTCGGATCGCCTGTATATAAGGCAGGAATACAAAGTGGAGATGTGATTGTTGCCTTGGGGGAAACAGAAGTAAAAACTATGAAAACTTTGCGCAATTTATTGGATAATTATGAGCTGGGAGATGTGATAAAAGTGACAGTGAAAAGACAAGGCAGAGAAGAAGAAAAGACCATTATATTTGATGTAATATTAGAAACACAAAAGTAAATGGCACGGAATGGGCTTATTGTTTTAAAAGAGAGCAATAGCCTTTTCTTTTTTAGGGATATAAAAGGCAATAGAAATGTGATTTTGAAAAGATATCAATGATAAAAAAATCGTAAAATTTATATCAGAAATTTAGAAAAATAAGGGAATTGAGTTGAATTATTTCACAAAATACTATATGATAATAAAGAAGAATAGAAAGGTATGCCATAGGGCAATAAGGTGTTAATATGAGATTTATTAAAGATTTGAATGATGGAGATAGAGTGTTAGATGTATATCTTTGCAAGTATAAGCAGTCAGCGGTGACTAAGAATGGAAAGACATATGAAAATGTGATTTTACAGGATAAAACAGGTACATTAGATGCGAAGATTTGGGAGCCTAACTCTTTAGGGATAGATGAATTTGAAGCGATGGATTATGTGGAGGTCACAGGAGAAGTCACTACTTTTAATGGAACTCTTCAGCTTAATATTAAGCGTATTCGTAAAATAGATGCAGAGCGGTGTAATCAGAGGGATTTTTTGCCGTGCAGTGAGAAGAATATTGAGGAAATGTATCAGGAATTATTGGGATTTATCAAGAAGATTAAAAATCCATATATGGCGAAATTGGTGAATAGCTTTTTTGTAGAAGACGAGCAATTTATTAAAAGATTTCAATATCATTCCGCTGCAAAGACAGTACATCACGGATTTATCGGAGGGCTTTTAGAGCATACATTAGGTGTTACAAAGTTATGTGATTATTTTGTGAAGAATTATCCTATGTTACAATATGATCTGTTGATTCCGGCTGCGTTATTTCATGATATCGGTAAGATGTGGGAAATTTCGGCATTTCCAGAAAATGATTATACAGATGATGGTCAATTATTAGGACATATTGCGATTGGATATGAGATGGTAGGGAATAGAATAAAGACGATTGAAGGTTTTCCCACTAGAACAGCGAGTGAATTAAAACATTGCATTTTATCCCATCATGGGGAGTTAGAATATGGTTCTCCAAAGAAACCAGCTTTAATAGAAGCTATGGCACTGAATTTCGCGGATATCGCAGATGATAAATTGGAGATGATGACAGAACTGCTAAATGCAGCAAAGGACAATAATGATTGGCTTGGTTTCAATCGGTTTGCTGATTCTAATATTCGCAAGACAACGAAAATGGAATGATGGAAATAGGAAAATAGAATATGGATAACATGGATAGAGTGGAGAAAAATGATATCGTAGTAGTGGATATTTTGGATATGAACCAAGATGGAGAAGGCGTTGGAAAGGTGAATGGATATCCATTATTTATTAAGGATACTGTGATCGGGGATAAAGCAGAAGTAAAAGTGATAAAAGCTTTAAAATCATTTGGATATGGAAGGCTTATGAGAATTATTGAGCCTTCTTCAGACAGGATACAACCTCGCTGTGCGGTGGCGAGGCAGTGTGGAGGGTGTCAATTACAAGCATATGCTTATGAGAAACAACTGATTTTCAAAGAGAATAAAATACGCAATCATTTAGAGAGAATTGGAAAGATTAAGGATTATGTGCTAGAACCTATTGTTGGCATGGAAGAACCTTGGAGATATCGGAATAAGGCTCAGTTTCCTGTGGGAAGGAATAAAGATGGAGAAATTGCGATTGGATTTTATGCAGGGAGAACACATAGTATTATTGAAAATGAAGATTGCTATTTAGGAGAAGAAATCAATCGTGAGATTTTAAAATCTGTGAAAGAGTATATGGAAGAGAATGGTGTGTTGCCTTATGAGGAAGCCGCACATCAGGGTTTTGTGCGCCATATTTTAATCCGAAGAGGACATTATACAAGAGAGATTTTAGTCTGTATAGTCATAAATGGAAGAAAGCTGCCTTATAAAGAGAAATTAGTGGAAAAACTTTTGAAGTTTAAAAAAGATGGATTGAAAAGTATTACGGTGAATTATAATGAGGAAAAGACAAATGTTATTCTAGGAACAGAGTTAGAGGTTTTATGGGGGACAGATTTTATTACAGATACGATTGGCGGGATCACATTTCAAATCTCACCGATGTCTTTTTATCAAGTGAATATAGAACAGACAGAGAAGTTATATAGAAAAGTGCTGGAATTTGCGAACCTCACAGGAAAGGAAACGGTTTGGGATCTCTATTGCGGCATCGGCACAATTTCTTTATTTTTGGCACAGAAGGCGAAAAAGGTATATGGAGTGGAGATTGTGCCAGTAGCAGTACAAAATGCCAGAGAGAATGCAAAAAGAAATGGAATACAGAATGTGGAGTTTTTTCTGGGGGCATCGGAAGAAGTACTGCCTGAGTGGTATGAAAAGAAAAAAGAGGAAATAGATATCATAGTAGTAGATCCTCCTAGAAAGGGTTGTGAAAGAGAGTTATTAAAAACTATAGTGAAGATGAAACCAGAGAAGATAGTGTATGTTTCCTGCGATTCGGCAACATTAGCCAGAGATTTAAGGATATTAGAAGAGGAAGGATATAAGACAAAAAGAGTACAGGGATTTGATTTATTTAGTCAGACAGTGCATGTGGAAACGGTATGTTTATTGTCCAAACTCAATGTCGAGCATCATATTGAGGTGGAAGTAAAACTTGATGAGATGGATTTGACAAAGGCGGAGAGTAAGGCGACTTATGAGGAGATTAAGGAGTATGTGTTGGAGCATAGCGGACTAAAGGTAAGTAATCTTTATATTACACAGATAAAGCAGAAGTGTGGTATTATTGAGAGGGAAAACTATAATCTCCCAAAATCGGAAAATTCCAGACAGCCGAAATGTCCGCCAGAGAAAGAAGCGGCTATAAGGGAGGCATTGGAACATTTTCGTATGGTTTAATAGTAGCTTAGAAATGGTGGGACAGATTTTTTTTGATTTACACATTTGAGTGTTATCATTTAGAGAAATGTATTAGAAAAAGAAAAGTTTTCAAAAATTTTGAGTAAATTATATTCTAACAAAGATAATTCAGTTAAATAAATCTGCTAGATAATGCAATTAATAAGGGAAATACATTAAAGTTTAAAGAATATACAGATACTGGATAGTGTCAAGTATTATGATACAACATCATTTTTCTGAATGATCGATTTGGAAACAATGACAAATCTCTTAATTGCTCTGTTCATATAATGTTATGTTTCCGTTTGTCGAAGAGCTTCTTGCCTGTTATGATTTTTTCAAAGAAGAAAGCACAATTATTGACCCGTAGTGATAAATTTGATGTGCAATGGGGTGACCGGGTGACAAGCAACATAAAACAGCGTAAAAGCTTAGATTCGTATATTCAGAGGGTAACAAATAAATTTCAGTTTTTAGGGAGGATATATGACAAACGATGCACTTATTTGGTTGTTGGATTTCGGGAATCCGGCAGTACAATATCGGGCAAGAACAGAATTGTTAGATTTAGATGATGACCCAACAGAAGCATTTATGTGGATTATACAAAAATTGCCTGTTGATTGGTATAGGACTAAAGGATTGTGGTATGTGTATTATATCAATGCCTTGGCAGAATGTGGTCTGAATCAATCGGTAATGCCATCTGAATGGTTTGAACCGGCAATGGATAGGATTCAGACAGGATTTGATTTTGGCTGCGAAGCATTTATGCTGTTACAGGCAATGGTTGCACTTGGATTTGGTGAAAATCCTGAAATACAGGATATATTTGCTATGTTGCGTTCTAAACAGCTACCGGACGGAGGTTTTCTTTGCGAAAAGCGGAAGGCAAAGCTAAATTATATCCCCAAAAGCTGTTATAAAGCAGTCTATTATGCCTTGCGGCTGTGTTCTTGTTGCCGCAAAAAGGGAATGGTTCTTGCTGCAGAACAGGGTATTGTGCGCTATTTTTTGGACAGGAATCTATTGTTCAGGCGGGATTGTCCAGAGGAACTTGTTCTTAACGGAAAAGAGGGTCAGCAAAATGCGGATGTGTTTCATCCCTTTGAAGTCATGCGAGTTGGAATTCATAACATTATGGAAACCATTTCCTCGCTTGGATACGGAAATGCCCCTGAAACTGCATCAGGTTGGAATTATCTGGATTCAGCGAAGGATGATATGGGGCGAGTAATTTTGTCGGGTACGCTTACGAAATCCTATTTGCCAAAAGAAAAAGTGGGAAGCCCCAGTGCATGGGCGACATTTTATGCCCTCTTGGCAGAGAAAGAGCGATTATAGACAACAAATATCGCTATGTAACAGTGGGTGAATTCATTATCGAGTCACATGTCAGGAACATTTAAAGGTTGGAAGCTGTCGGATTCCCTCTGGAAGAAGATAATCGGATACACCAGGGAGGATGCGGCGCAGGGAAGCTTTGACGCAAGGGCGTAGAGGCTTTCCCATTACTTTTATCTATGGCTGGCAAAAGGCAGACGATTCAGACCAGCGGAAAGCAGCTTAAGAAAATTTTTCATGTATTGTTGCAACAACACATACATGATTGTCTTCTTCAATTTCTTCCATAACAAAGGAAAAGTAATTTGTTTCCTTTAATTTAGTAACTAAAGTAGAAGAAACTTTTAAATCATGAATGTTATCAAAAACATTAGTTTCCTTTGGAACAAATACATCTTTAGTATAAAGGATTTCACCTTTGAGTATAGTCTGAATTTGCTGATTTACCATTGTTTCCAGAATATGAACTCTTGATGGTTCAAAATCTTTATTACCTCTAAAAGAGAATTGAAATCCTTGCAAATTGATTAATGCTTCCTTAATTTCTGATGTTAACATTTCCTGACCGACTCTTGTGAAGTCATTTCCGATGTGAAGGCTTTACATTTTGTCACTATTTCTCCATGAAACCTCAGAACAGAGTATGAAACGCTGGTTGGATCAGCTTTATGGATAATTTCAGAGGCAAGAGCTTCACAATAAGGTTCTAACCCTGCATTATAAGCACCTGAAATTCCTCTTTTATAGAGATAGATTTCACCATCTTCTTTTTTCCAACATTTGCGAAAAGAACCATCTGTTGTAAGTTCTGGAGAAGTACTACTCATCTGCAGTCCATATAATCCAAATCCTTCAAACGCCAGTTTTGAGATGGTATCATTGAAATCATTTCTGTAAAAAGAGATATCATTCCATGTGAAATTTTCATTCTCTTTCTTTATCCAAAAAGAATCATTGATGGATGCAGCATGTGTGATTTTTATGAATCCTTCTGTAGTTTTACATCCACAATCTATCAAAGGAAGTATTCCAGCAAAGCCGCGCTTTCGCTCCGTTCCAGACGTAATAGTACTAAATTCGCAGCTCCTTGCGGAACTGCTTATTAAGTACCAACGTCTTCCAAGGGGCTTGTTATGGAATACTTCCTTGCCTTTGCTAGACGGCTGATTGTTCTAATGTGTGAAAAGTGAATTTCACAATAACAAATAAAATAAAAAGTCTGAACTGTTACAATGAAATAGATGAAATAGTTTAAATGAGTGACGTAGAGAGAAAAATATGATATAATTATTTTCAATAAAAATTTCGCTAAGATGAGAAATTACATGATTAAAAACCATAAATGATTTAAAAAATATGAAAGAAAAATATAAACGGATATAAAAAGTTACTATTAATTTAGATGATGAAATATAGCCTTATGATAGTAAATATAATCATCAATATTGAAAATAGATATAATATAGGTTTGGATAATGAGAAATATAAAATTGTTGATTAGAAAATATGGATTTTTAAGTTTAATATTGTTCATTGTTATAATAGTAGAAGGAAGTTGTCAGGGAAAATTTCATACAGAAGATAAAAAAGTGGAAGAGGAAATATGGAAGCCTTCTGTGGAAATGAAAAGCAGTGAAATAATAACCACAGAAGATACGAATCTAGAAACTTCTACAGATTCAACATATTGGGTTATTCCACAAGCAGAGGACTGTTTTATTTCGGATGAGGAAAAGGAGCAATTACAAAATAAGGCATTATCGGCAGCAGAATCGGTTAGTGAGATATATAAGGATATTGAAATTGTAGATGAATCCAGTTATTTTTCCGGCATTACTGAATTTACCAGAGAACAAAGAAAAGCTGTAGTGGAAAAACTGGGAGAAAATAGTTTTGTAAGTGTGGAAGAAGATACTAATATGCAGAACTATGAGGCAATAGAAACATTTTATGAAGAATATCTGAATGGTCAGGATTCAATGGTTACAATTTTTAAAGTACATAGAGATGGACTGATTGGAGCAGTCACTTTTATTTATCGAAACGGCGAGTTGCAGACCTATTATGTAGGAATTCGGTGGAAAGAAGGAGGGATACCAGAGATACAGGGGACATCAGTAAGTGATATAGCAGAAATCAAACTTACGGAAAAAGGATATTTTATTTATTCCTATAAAACAGTAATTGATCATGCGAGTTTAAGACAGTATTTTAGGATAAAGCCACTTTCAGATGACTGCAGAGAACTGACGAAAAAATACATATTAGGGCTGAGTTATGTGAATTACAATATGCTTGTTACAAACTGGGACAGCAGCAATGTGGAAGATATTCTTATGCCTTGTATGTATGAAGATATTTATCGTATTCATACGGGAGAAAACTTTAGAACAGAAAATCAGGAAATTCCGGCTGAACAATATGAAAAAATTATGACTACCTATTTTCCAGTATCTATAGAGCAGTTGAGAAAATATTGTGGGTATATTGAGGAAAGTGCTAGTTATCCATATGAAATGATTTATGCGAGTCCCTATCCTCCATTTGGAGAAGTGATTGATTATACAGAAAATGTGGATGGAACGATTACACTTATGGTAGATGGAGTATGGGCAGATTATAATTCCGATTGTGCTTTTACAAATCAAATAGTAGTTCAGCCATTTGAGGATGGAACTTTTCGGTATCTATCTAATTTTATAGAACAAAAAGAATTGGAATTGCCGCCGATAGCAAGAACGAAAAGATAGATGATATTTGTTAAATATAAAACGCCGAAGTTCCTATAATCTTTTAGGCTGAACCTCTCAAAGATGAATTTTTCCAAAATGAAATAAAGAAGATATATTTCATTTTGGAAATAAAAAATAAAGTGGTATGATAGCATTTGTAACATTATAAAATAGCTTTTTACATAAAAAGAGGTGCGAATGAAGAATTATATAAAATTACAGAAAAGATCTTTATTTTATAACTATTATATTTTTGTGGATACAAAGGATTATCTGGCAGATGGACTGTTTATAAAGAATAAAGTATATGTACATTTTGGAAAAGAGTATACAAAGCAGAATTGTGACTATATTATTATTTTCTGTAAAGTTAGAAAAAAAGATGAAGAAAGGTTTCTTCATGCTTTGAAACAGCTAGAAAATAAAATGTTGCTCTTAGAACAATTTGATTATCCAGAATTTTGTCGTACTTTATTAAAAGGTAAGGAATAGATTTACTTATATGTTGTGACTTTCATGATCTCAAAATGGATAAGTATTTTATTAAGATGCTTATAAAGGATATGAGTGATACGAAAATAGCATCATATCCTTTATATGAAGCGAGATTGAAAGCAAAGATATCAAAAATAAAGTTAGTGAGGGGAGATTTAAGATGCTAGAAAAAATAGAAGTAGTTGACCGTGTAGAAAGTAGTAGCTATCAAAGCATACAGCTTTCTGAGAAAAGCTCAGTGAATGACCTACAGAAAATACCGGGTGTGGGTGGAAATATGGAACAACATTTAAAGAATATTGGAATCCATTGTATTGCAGATTTAGTAGGGAAAAATCCAGAGGAATTATATAATATGAATTGCCTGAAAAAAGGATTTCAAGATGATAAATGTGTATTATATGTATTTCGCTGTGCCGTATATTTTGCAGAACATGAACAACATGAACCAGAAAAATTAAAGTGGTGGTATTGGAAGGATAGGGAATATCCAGAAAAAGAATAAAAGAAAAAGATAAAGAATATTACAAAAGAAGATATGGAATGAGAAGTTTTTTTGAAGAAATCCAATCCACAAAAGATGAAAAAGATTTGATGTTATTGGAATTAAAATGATAGGAAGAGGAACATAGCTTTTTACTTATCTTTTTCAGAAAGGTAATATAAAATATAAAAAAAAGATTAGAACATGGATATAACAACTTTATCAAATAAATATCAGGTCAGGCGGCTTCAAAAAAATGATTTGGAAGAAATTTATCAGCTTTGTAAATCCAATCCTCTTTTTTATAAATATCATCCGCCATTTGCGACAACGGAAACTATTCTGAAAGATATGACAATCCTGCCAGAAGGAAAGAACTATGAAGATAAATTTTATATAGGCTTTTGGGATAATAAGAAGTTAGTAGCAGTTATGGATTTAATTTTAGATTATCCTAAAGATTTCATTGTATTTATAGGATTTTTCATGGTAAATATAGAGTATCAAGGACAGGGAGTAGGAAGTGAAATTATTGAGAACAGTGCGAAAGCATTAACCGATGAGGGGTTCAAATGGATATATCTGGCAATAGATAAAGGGAATCTACAGAGTGAAGCCTTTTGGTGTAAAAATAATTTTATAAAGATAGGGAAAGTCTATCCCTCAGATTCTTCGCCCTATATTTCAATGAAAAGACAATTATATTGATATATTCAAAAGAAAAAAACTTATGAGTATTATACCTATTGATCAGTATATTTTCTAATAGTTTAATAGAAAGAATAAGAAAAAAAGATGTATTATATTTTTCACTATCAAAATATAAGATAAAATTTACTAGATTTGAGAAAGAAGAATTTATATGATTCCATTAAAAATAGATACATTGCTTGCGGGGCGTATCGTGGAGCAAGACCGTGTGGAATATAAAGAAGGATGGAATCCTAATGATATTATTCACACAATTTGTGCATTTGCCAATGATTATAACAACATGAATGGTGGTTATTTAGTGATTGGAGTAAAGGCAAATGATGGGATTCCAGAGCTGCCGCCAAAGGGTTTGCCTAAAACAGAAATAGATTCTGTACAACAAGAAAATATTTCAGTATTGCAATCAAATTGTACCACGTTATATTCCGAAAATTGAAGTTGTTAATTATCGGAATTTTGGAATATATTTGATATATTTATGGTGTTCTGCCGGGGATAGTGGACCATATCAAGCACCAATAGATGTTTATATAGAAAAAGGAAAGAAAACTGATAAACGTATGCAATATTGGATTCGCCCAGCTTCCTTGACAACTTCTGCAAAGAGAGATGAAATTGCAGAATTATTTGATAAATTTAATTCTATTCCATTTGATGATCGCATAAACAGAAGAGCAACAATTGATCATATTCGCAGAGGATATTTAGAAGATTTCCTTCGTGAAAGTAATAGCTCTTTAGTGGAAGACTTAAATACAAGTTCACTAGAAGAACTTTTGGTTGCAGAAGAAGTAGCAAATGAAACGGATACAGATCTCAATATTCGTAATATTGGTGTTTTGATGTTTACAGAGAGACCAGATAAATTAATTTTAGGTGCTCAGATTGATTTGGTAAAATTCAATACAAAAGAAGCAGAGGCTTCAGATGATTTTATAGAGAAAACTTTTACTGGACCAATCTGGAAACAAGTAAGAAATGCATTAGATTATATTAAAACGAATGTAATAGAAGAAAAGGTTGTAAAAATACAAAATCAGGCAGAAGCAGAACGATATTATAATTATCCTTATAATGCACTAGAAGAGGCATTGGTAAATGCAGTATTTCATAAATCATATCAAGAGCCAGAACCTGTTGAAATTCGGATTTATGTGGATAGTATTCAAATTATTAATTATCCGGGACTTGCAAAATGGATTAACATGGAGAAATTTGTTGCTGGTAAAGTGAAAGCGCGAAAATATCGTAATCGGCGAATTGGTGAATTATTTAAAGAAATTGATTTATCGGAAAAACAAGGAACTGGTATTCCAAAGATTTTACGAGAATTGAAGAAAAATGGTTCTCCTGATCCAGAATTTGAAATGGATGAAGATAGAACATATTTAATTACGATTATTCATATCCGGGATGGATTTCAATCAAAAATAAAAATGAGCGATAAAATGAGCGATAAAATGAGCGATAAAGAAAAAATGTTTTATAGTTTACTTTTGCAGGTGTTTGATAGTGCAGATTTCGTGACAACAAAAATAATGGCAGAATTTACTGGTATGGCAGAATCGACTACTAGACGTTATTTGACCAAATTTTGTAATATGAAAGTTATTAAATCTGATGGAAAAAATAAAGGAACAAAATATTATCTACTTTAAAAAAGGGCTTAATAATATGGAGTAGATTCGATAGACTTATATTATCTATAGGCAATTGCGAAAGTCAAAAATGGGACGCTGCGGCAAGGAAGTATTCCAGCGAAGCCGCGCTTTCGCTCCGTTCCAGACGTAGCGGTACTAAATTCGCCGTTTCGTTTCTTGCGAAACAGCTTATTAAGTGCCAACATCTTCCAAGGAGATTCTTTTGGAATACTTCCTTGCCTCCGCTGGTTCGTTGGCTATTCTGCTTTTTGAAAAGTGAATGTTGCGATAAACTAAAAATCTAAGAGAGGAGATATGCAGAAAGAATTTTCAAAAAGAGTAGTATTTATATGATATTTGGAGTTTCACAATTATCTAATATTACCTAAAATGATAGGAGGAATGAAAATGAAGAAAAGGAAAATAGCAGGTTTTGGATTATTTTTATTATTAGTTATATGTATACTGGGATTTCAGAAAAAACCAGAAGAGATAACAGAAAATTTGGTGATGGAAGGGATGATAAAAGGCAAGACTGTATCAGTGAAATCATCAGAAAAGGAAGAAAAGATAGAGGAAACTACTATAAAAGAATTAATGGTAGAAAAATCGGGTTCTGAACAAATAAGTAAACAAAAAGTATCTCCTTCCATATCAGGAGCACTTCAAGTAAAAGGTACACAACTCACTGACAGTTCTGGGAATCCAGTTCAGTTGAAGGGAATCAGTACACATGGAATCGCATGGTTTCCAGATTATATTAATAAAGAATGTTTTCATCAGCTTCATAATGAATGGAATATAAATGTCATTCGCCTTGCTATGTATACTGCAGAATCAGGGGGATATTGTACAGATGGAAATAAAGAGTATTTAAAAAATTTGATAAAAGAAGGAGTAAAATATGCAACAGAAGAGGATATGTATGTTTTAATCGATTGGCATATTTTATCGGATTGTAATCCTGAAACTTATAAGAAAGAAGCAAAGGAATTTTTTGCAGAAATGTCAGCAGAATATGCGGAATATAATAATGTTTTATATGAAATCTGTAATGAACCAAACGGGCAGACTAGCTGGGAACAAATCAAAGCATATGCAGAAGAGATTATTCCAGTTATTCGTCAAAATGATAAAGATGGAATTATTATTATAGGCACACCGAATTGGTCACAATATGTAAAAGAGGCAGCAGCAAATCCGATCACTGGATATGATAATATTATGTATACACTTCATTTCTATGCCGCAACACATACGCAGTCCTTAAGAGATACTATGACAGAGGCATATAAAGCAGGACTTCCGATTTTTGTAACAGAGTTTGGAATTTGTGATGCAAGTGGAAATGGAATGATAAATAAAGAAGAAGCACAAAAATGGATCGATATTATGAATAGCTGTAATATCAGTTATATCGCATGGAATTTGTCCAATAAAAACGAAACATCAGCGATTTTAAAAAGTAATTGTCAAAAGACATATGGTTTTGAAGAGGCTGATTTGAGTGATTCGGGTAAATGGTTATATCAGATGTTTATAAAAGATATACCATATCTTGCGGCTACTTCAGAGCAGAGTGGGATACCAAATTCTGTTGATAGTTTAACACCTTCTGTTAAAATACAGGAAGAAAATGTGACAAAAGAGAGTTCTTCTATGATTTCTGTGGGAGAAACAGGATTAGAGTATGAGATTATACAGAGAAATTCTTGGGAAACAGATGGAAAAGCATTTTATCAGTTTGAAGTGATTATTACAAATACTTCCGGAAAAAACTGTGATAGTTGGGAGATAGTTATTCCATTTAATCAAAATATTACATTAAAAGATAGCTGGAATGGGAATTATTCTGTCAAGGATAGTAGCTTGTATATTTCGTCAAAGGAATATAATGGGAATATTGCATCAAATGGTAAAGTGGGTAATATAGGATTTATTGTAAGTGGAAATAAAGAACTAAAACCAGAATAATAGGTAGAAAAAGGATTATGGCATATAGAAATGATAAGGGGAAGAAAAGAGGGAAGATTAGAGGATTAAGTTTTAGAGGTAAGTAAAAAAAATAGTGGAAGTAAAATGGGAAAATTAGAAATTGTGTTTCCGCAAAGACAAGGAACTATTCCAGAGAAGCCGCGCTCTCGCTCCGTGTAAGACTACGTGGTACTAAATTCGCAGCCCCGCTTCCCCGCGGAACTGCTTATTAAGTACCAACGTCTTCCAAGGGGCTTCTTATGGAATAGTTCCTTGTCTTTGCTGCTTTGTTGGCTGTTCTAAGAATATGATTCTTCTAGTATATTTTTTTCGTTTAGGGATAGATGGATTTACTATATAAGTTCTAGATAGTTTTGTTGTTTTATAATATTAGTTTTTGTAAAATTTGATGGAGCAGTTTTTGGGAGAAATTATTTCATGCTATAATCCCAGTGAATTTAAAGGGATTTCGTTATAATAATAGTGACATCCGGTATCTAAAATATATTGAAGAGTATCTTTATATCTAGGGTCTTGAAACCAATCATTAAAAATATATATAAATTCTACTTTGAAATTTAATTTATCATTGCAAAATAGTTTTTGATATTCCAGCTTTTTAAAATGGCAGTTGGGCAGTTTTTCATCTACAGAACCAGATGTGTTTTGAAATTTTTTTTCAATAATGTAAGCAGTTTGGTTTTCAAAATTGATGAAAGCATCATCTGGATGCCATTTTTTTGAATTATAATCTTTATAGTTAATTCCTTGAGGAGTGAGGAAGCCTTTATATAGTTGGTTTTGAGAAACGACTATACCAATTTCTTTTCCATTTTTGAATACAATAGTTTTTTCTGGAGTTTGAGTAACGGTATAGCCAGCATTAATGAGTGCTGTAGTTAGAGATGTTGTCTGCTCAAAATGTAAGCCATTTGCATTTGTACGAGCACCACCGCCGAATCTGTTAGGTTGTTTTTTCATATGTATTGTTCTCCTTAAAAAATTCTATGAAGTCTTCTGTCAACACCAATAATATATTTAACATTAGACTTTTCAAAGTTTTGGACTTCAAATTATAGTATAGTATAGAATTAGATGAATGTAAATATAGTTATGTTATTTTACACGGAAATCAATTTTCACTCAATTTTCCAAAATCTCACAAATCTTAGAAGACTCAAGCAAACAATCCAGCATTATTTTAGACATCGCTCTTTTTGATGAATTTCTTGTTTTGTACTGCTTCAGCAGGCTGATGGAGAATTTTCGGAGCAAGTTTAAGTTTTGCTGGATTGTTCTGTTTTCGATACGGCAATAATCTTCACCATAATGCACATCCAATAACCAATGCATCGTTTCGACTGCCCATTCCATTCGGGCATGATGGAGCAGCTCCACTGCAGAAAGTTTCCGGCTGGAGATATAATAGTGCCATTCCTCTGTTTTTCTTCCATCTTTCTCAAATTCAATCTTAATTGCACCTATACAATTCAGATTCCTCCACTTTTCTTTTCCATATAGCCATGCGACATCGTCTGTGGAATAGGCTGTTCTGGTTTCAATCCGGTCACGATTTTTCTCTGTTTTTCTTTCACAGTCCATGTTTTTCCGGAGCGTATCATCTTGGACATATTCAGCAATTTCTCTCTCAAGGTTCGGCTGATTCCCTTTTGCATCCAATAAGTAATCCCCTTTCCCTTTTATGATTATTTCTGCCGTTCTTTTCTGGCAGTTCAATGCATCTGCAACAATCAGGCATCCCTCCATATCCATTTTTTTCAGCAGCTCCTGTACGGCAGGAATCTCATTGCTTTTGGATTCTACAGTTTCCGATGCTAGAGTGATGCCCAGTTCACAAATCTGAGCGCTGATAATATGCAACGGACTGCCCATATTTTTCATCCCTGTTGTGGAACGGATTGTTTTTCCATCCAAGGAAATGGTAGTTTGGCTACGGTCTTCAGGCAAAAACTGGGCAGCCCATTTCATCAGGCATTGATTCCGTGTGTCTGTTTTTACCATTTTCAGCAGTACCAGAAGCCAATCGTAGCATGGAATGTGATTTATTCCGAATTTCTCCTTTAAAAATCCGCTTACATGTTCACTTTCCGCCCACGGATGAATCTGGCTGACATTTTTTAAACCGCATAGGCTTTCAAGTACCACAATGCGGATTGCTTCTGCAATACTGCAGAAATATCCGTTGTATTCTTCTGTCGTTTCCACTTCTTCAAAAAAGTCTATTAATGTTGTTCTATTCATACCTTCATTATAGCTTATTTATAGCTTTTTGAAAATTGATTTCCGTGGTTATTTTAGCACAACAAACGCATGAATGAACAAATTGTAAACAGAATTTATTTATTATTGTGAAATTCGCTTTTCAAAGATTAGAACCATCAACAGTCTAGCGAAGGCAAGGAAGTATTCCAAAAGAAGCCCCTTGGAAGACGTTGGTACTTAATAAGCAGTTCCGCGGG
>CANRVK010000025.1 GCA_947643285.1 uncultured Eubacteriaceae bacterium | reverse complement strand
TAAGTACCAACGTCTTCCAAGGGGCTTCTTATGGAATACTTCCTTGCCTCCGCTCATTCGTTGGCTATTCTACTTTTGGAAAAGTGAAGCTTGAGATAAGCTATGAAGTTTCTGTGAGGAGATATAAGAAAGAGATTTTCGTAAAAATTAGTATGTATATGGTTTTTAAAATTTTTTAATTACCTAAATATATAAAACTAAAGAAAGGAGTTTTTTATGAAAATATTAGAACCCATCACTATTGGCAATATTGTTTTAAAAAATCGTATTATGTTTCCCCCTCTTACTACTGGGTATGAAGAGAGAGATGGAAGTATTGGACAGCAAAGTCTTGCATTTTACACTCGTTTAGCGAAAGGTGGAGTCGGTTATATTGTATTGGGAGATGTAGCGCCTATCCGCAGTTTTTCTCCTACCCCTAAATTGTTTGATGACTCCCAAATTTCTAGTTTTCAGGCTCTTGCTGACAGTGTTCATCAATATGGCACGAAAATAGGAGTGCAGATTTTTCATCCAGAATATGACTGTGATGCAATTAACGCTTTATTTATGCAAAAGAAAGTAGAGGAAATGCGGGCACGGCTTCGCCATGATATGGAACATTTTGTAGATGAAGTGAGTGAGCAAACTCTTCTCAATATTATCACAAAAATGTGCGACTGTGCTGTGCGAGCGAAAAAAGCTGGTATTGATTTTGTTCAAATACATGGAGATCGCCTTGTAGGTGCTTTATGCAGTACAAAGATGAATCATCGGACAGATAAATTCGGTGGCAGCTTAGAAAATCGCACTCGTTTTGCACTTATGCTGGTAAAAGCGTTAAAAGAAGCTGTTCCAGATATGCCTATTGATTACAAGTTTTCTATTGTCACTCCAGAAAGGGGAAAAGGAGGAATTGACCTCTGTGATGCTCCTCAATTCGCCAAATGGCTGGAAGAAGCAGGAGTTTCTATGTTACATGTAGCACAGGCGAATCACACTGGAAATATGGCAGACACCATTCCTCCTATGGGAGTACAGCCATATGGATTTTTCGTAGATATCGCAGGTAAGATAAAAGAAACAGTTTCTATTCCTGTCAGCACAGTAGGGCGCATTATTGATCCTGCTATGGCTGAACGCATTTTAGAGAGCAATAAAGCTGACATCATAGGCTTAGGCAGACCTCTTTTAGCAGATCCTGACTGGGTAAATAAAACAGCATCTGGCAATGTCTGTGATATTCGCCGCTGTATTTCTTGTAATAAGGGCTGTACTGACAATATCCAGAATCGTACTTTCTTAAGTTGTGTTTTAAATGCGGAAAATGGATATGAAGAAAAACGCTGTATTACACCTGCAAAAGAGAAGAAAAACGTCGTAATCGTTGGAGGAGGCTGTGCAGGTTTAGAAGCAGCTCGCGTCGCTGCTCAGAAAGGACATACTGTCACTCTATTTGAAAAAGAAAGTTCTTTAGGAGGGCAGCTCACTATCGCCTGTGTTCCTCCTAGAAAAGAGGAAATGCGCCGAGCTATTTATAATCTAGTTCACGCAGTAAATAAAGAAGGTGTAACACTTCGTATTGGAGAAGCTGCTACATCAGAAAAAATTCTCTCTCTTTCTCCTGATGCTGTTATTATCGCTACAGGTGCTCATAGTTTTATGCCTCCTATACAAGGAATAAATAATAGTAATGTGTGTGATGCATGGGAAATTCTTTCTGGAAAACAACAGGCTTATGGAAAAGTGGCAGTTATCGGAGGCGGAATGGTAGGCTGTGAAACAGCAGAATATTTAGCAGAACGTGGAGCAGAAGTTTCTATTATAGAAATGATGGATACTATCGCCAAAGGAGAAAGCAGCACGATTCTCCCTACCTTAATGGAAAACTATCAAAAATATCATGTAGCACAATACACAGGTCATACAGTGAAGGAAATTACTCTTACGGAAGTCATCTGTGAAACAAAAGAAAATCCTCATATTTCTATCCCTTGTGACTATGCAGTAATAGCGCTCGGAGCAAAACCTACTGTCTTTGATACTTCTGCAATAGAAGAAAAAGGAATCCCTGTTGTGAAAATCGGGGATTGCAATGAACGGGCTGCAGATATCTCTAATGCAATCCGCACTGGTTATGATGCAGCTAATGCAATCTAATACATAATAATAAATATTCTATCATTCAAGTTGCTCTCTTTTAGACAGGCAAGTGAAATAATAAAGCTTGTCAGTTAGAAGAGGGCATATTTTGGCTAAAGGTTCGCACGGCAAGAAATATTCCAACGAAGCCGCGCTTTCGCTCCGTTCCAGACGTAATGGTACTAAATTCGCAAATCCCCCTTCTTGCGGGGTTGCTCATTAACGGTCAAGCGTCTTCCAAGGGGCTTCTTTTGGAATTATTTCTTGCCTTAGCTAGTTTGTATCCGTTCTAGGATATGGTATCATTAATACACTAGAAAAATTAACCTTTCCTCAGTTCATCTGAAAGCTAATTGTCGCTTGTACATTCTGCACAATATTTTTGTAATATTTCAGCTTTTTTTAAGATCTTCTAATCATTTTTATACTCATTCTTTTCATAACTGATAAGTTGACAGTCGGATTTTAGTTTTCAGATAATCTTCTTTATATTTATAAAAAAATGTTTTGATTTTTTATTTTGATAAAATTCTAACAAATATTGTCACTTAACATATGTTTTACTACTATGACATAGAATTATCAATAGTTCATAATTTATTCAAAAATTAATGGGATAGTGGACTAGCACAAAGAGTTAACTTATAAAAAATCATGTAGAAATATCTTGTAAACTCGCCTATGCCACAAACTAGCGGAGGAAAGACACCATTCCAAAAGAAGCCCCTTGGAAAACGTTGGTACTTAATGAGCAGTTCCGCAGGGAAGCGGGGCTGCGAATTTAGTACCGCTACGTTTGGAACGGAGCGAGAGCGCGGCTTCGTTGGAATGGTGTCTTTCCGGAGCGACCCTTTTGAAATTTAGATAGAAGGTTGTATAAATTCTTTTACATAATATAATGCAGCCCCGATTGCAGGAGTATATTGACCATGAGTTCCTACAAGCAGTTGATCTTTGTTTAACTTAAACGGGGCAGAAGCATTGATCTGCTTTAAAAGATATTCCATGTCCTGCTCTTGAAAATATGGCGCGAGATATCCACTTATGATAACAGGACTGTCAATTACTAAATTAAGATTTCTGATTACAAAAGCCAGATGATCTAAGTAGTCTTTCCATATTTGTTTCAATGTCGTATTTTTGTCTTCTCGTAAAAAGGAAAAAAATTCCTTGATAGAGAATCCAGAGGCTATTTCCAGCGCATTAGCAGAGCAGTATGTTTCCAAGCACCCTCGATTCCCACAATAACACATAGGTCCTTCTGGGTTGATGCATATATGTTCAAAAAGTCCACTGTGCATATATGTTCCCTGATGAACAATGTGATTTGTGATAACAGCACCACCTAAATTTCGGTTCAATAAAAAAACAATCGCACTGCTTAGGTTAGGATGATTCCACAATTCCAGATAAGCAGCAGCTTTTGAATCATGTTCAAGATGACAGGAATAAGGGAGTTTAGAAGAAAAATCCGAAAGTTTCATTTCTGTATTTCCCATAATAGCACCATAAGTGACAAAAGCGCCATCAGGTGAGATAATTCCCTGCGTAGCAATCGAGATACCCATAATTTTATCCTGTTTATAATGATGGTTTTGAATGAAATGTTCCACTTCTTCTGCTAACTGAGAATAATAGTGTTCTGTATTGTTATAGGGCAGAGGAATGGTTTCAGAAGCAATCGCCTCTCCATATAGATTTACAGCAACAATATGGAACATTTTTTTTAAAATACCCAAACCTATGGATATTTTAAAATCATCTACAATCTGAATGATCTGCGCTTTTCTTCCGCCAGTTGATTCAAAATATCCGCATCGTTTGATCAGACCTTCTGTTTCCAATTCATTCAGATTCTGACTGACAGTGGAAAGTCCCATCTGCAGGTCTTGTACGATCTGGAGCTTGGAAGTTTGTTTTTGGTGGTAAATATATTGATAAACCTTTTCTTTATTTATTTTCTTTAAGGTAATCGTAGTAATTCCTCTTTCTTTCATAGAGCACTCCTTTGTGTTACTTGTCTATATCTTATATTCAAAATATAAATTCTATTGTAGTCCATAACATAGGAAAAAACAATATACAGGCATTGTTTTGTGAAAAATAACTAAAATATAGCAATAAAAATTGTAAGTTTTGTTAATAGACAACAGTGCATATGAGTTATATACTTAGCTTATGATTTAGATATAAACGTAAGTAACAATCAAAAGAAAGTGGAGGTAATTAAAATGAAAAGTGCAGTATTTTATGGAAAACATGATTTACGAGTAGAGGAGCATGAGATGCCGGAAGTAGGAGCACAAGATATTCTGATTCAGGTAAAGGCTTGTGGTGTATGTGGAACAGACGTGCATATTTATGAAGGTGATAAGGGAGCAGCAGAAGTTACACCCCCAACGATTCTAGGACATGAATTTTCTGGCGTGATTGCAAAAGTAGGTTCTGAGGTAAAAGACTATAAAGTGGGAGATCGTGTATGCATTGACCCGAATTGTTATTGTGGAGCTTGTGAACCATGTAGAAATGGCGTGGCTCATTATTGTGAGCATATGATCGGATATGGAACTACAGTTAATGGAGGATTTGCAGAATATTGTGCTGTAAACAAAAGACAGGTTTATAAATTGGGAGATAATACATCTTTTGAACAAGGTGCTATGACAGAACCTGTTGCCTGCTGTCTGCATGGTTTGGATATGTGTGAAATTCGTCCCGGACATCAAGTAGTTGTAATTGGCGGAGGTATGATAGGTCTTCTTATGTTACAACTCGCCAAACTGGCAGGAGCTGCAAAAGTAGCACTTCTTGAACCAGTGGAAAGTAAACGGGAAGTGGGAAAGAAATTAGGTGCAGATGTGTGTATTGATCCTATTCATGATGATGTAAAAATGTGTTTAGAAAAGGCTGGTATGACATGGATTAATACAGTGATTGAATGTGTAGGGCGTCCGTCTACTATTGAACAGGCTATTGATATCGCAGGTAACAAGGCAGTAGTGATGATGTTCGGACTCACTAAACCTGATGAAACAATTTCCGTAAAGCCTTTCCAGATTTTCCAGAAAGAATTAGAGCTAAAAGCATCTTATATCAATCCATATACACAAAAAAGAGCTTTGGATTTGATTGATTCTGGTCGTCTTGATGTGAGCAGTATGGTTTATGATGTATGTGGTCTTGATAAACTGGAAGATATATTGAGCAAGCCAGAACTCCGTGCTAATGGAAAATACATCATTTCACCAGAAAAGTAAAAAAAGAGAAAAGGGGGACAAAAGAAATGACCGAACCAGTATTCGCAGCAGAACCAATCCGGCTATTAATCGCAGCAGTAGCGGGAATACTGTTATTATTATTATTGATTATTAAATTCAAGATTCATCCGGTATTATCTCTGCTGATAGCCGCTTTATTCATTGGTCTTGGTGCAGGGATGCCGGTTTCGGCATTAGTGTCTACAGTAGAAAAAGGTGCTGGGGAAACGCTTCAGGGAATTGTATTACTGATTGGACTCGGTTCTCTTTTCGGAGGGATTCTGGAAGTTTCTGGAGGGGCACAGTGCGTTGCTCAAACATTAGTAAATAAGTTTGGAGAAAAGAAAGCAGGCATTGCGCTTGGAATCACTGGTCTTGTTGTTGGTACAACTGTTTTTTTTGAAGCAGGCGTGGTGATTCTGATTCCTCTGGCATTTGGACTCGCTAAAAAGACAAAAAAATCTACATTATATTATGTGATTCCGATTCTGGCAGGACTCGCCACAGGATTTGCCTTTATTCCACCATCTGCTGGTTCTGTCTTAGTAGCAAATATGCTTGGTGTGGATTTGGGTGTGATGATAGCAGTAGGTGTGCCAGTAGGAATTTTATCTCTTATTTTTGCAGGGATTTTATGGTCCAAATTTATTGGAAACAAAATATATGCAAAACTTCCATCTACTCTTTCGGAAATTCAAAAAGGACAGGAAAGCAATCTCCCGAAATTTTCCACCGTACTTATTATTATTTTAGTACCTTTAGTCTTAATTCTGTGTAATACTATTTCGGAGTATCTGCCAGCTTTAAATATTATCCGTCCTTTACTGGAATTTTTGGGAACACCTTTTGTAGCGTTAATTATCGCAGTACTTTTGGCGATGTATTTCCTTGGAAAAAAACAAGGTTATAATGGAGAAGAGTTGAAGAAAATTTTAGATAGTTCTCTGCGCCCTACAGGTCAGATTCTTCTTGTGATTACTGGTGGCGGTATCATTCGTTGGGTACTTCAAGACTGCGGTATGGGAGATATTATAGGTCCTGCATTAGAAAAAAGCGGTTTACCTTTGATTTTAGTAGCATTTTTGATAGCAGCATTGATAAGAGCATCTGTTGGTGCAGCTGTAGTTGCTATGACGATGGCAGCAGGAATCATGGCATCTATGCCAGCAGTAGCAGCATTATCTCCCGTTTATCTCGCAGCTATGGTGTGTGCTATTACTGGAGGAGCAACAGCATTTAGCCATGTAAATGATTCAGGCTTTTGGTTAGTAAATTCTCTATTGGAAATTGATGAAAAGACAACTTTAAAATCATGGACAATGATGGAAACTATCATAGGATTTACTGGCTTGGCTTGTGCCGTAATTATTAGTTTATTTGCATAGAAAAAAATAAAGGCTGTTGCAAAATAAAAATTTTATACTATATATGGATATAAATTTCTATTATATATATAATATTTAGTATTTAATATTTATGTTGCAACAGTTTCTATTTTACTGTTATAAATACACTTTACCGCATGTATCACAAGGAGTTTGGTACTAATCCTAATGTATTACTATATCAAGAAGAATAATAGTTTTGTTTTACAATGAAACCAAAGGTTCGCACGGCAAGAAATATTCCAACGAAGCCGCGCTCTCGCTCCGTTCCAGACGTAGCGGTACTAAGCTCACAGCCCATAAAGGGCTGTTTGCTAAGTGCCGACGTCTTCCAAGGGGCTTCTTTTGGAATTATTTCTTGCCTTAGCTAGTTTGTATCTGTTCTAGTATACTATATCATTTATATGTTTTACTATTATGAAATAGGCTTATCAATAGTTCATAATTTATGAATTTCTTGATTATATATCTTTCTTGTATATGTCAGTGGAATAGAACACAGAAATACATAGAATATATTCTGATATATTTTGTCCATTATGATACAATTCTAATACCTCTTTATATGGATTAAAAGTCATCTTTGTTTCTTTTTCCAGTGTATGTTTTAAAATTTCACGCTGTTTTGTAATAATCTTTTGTAAAAGAGTTATCTTATCATTTCGGATTTCTTCTTTTGTCTTCTCCTCTATATTTTTCGTTTCAAATTCAGAATCAGATATCTCTTGTATATTTAATGTATAACACACTTCAACATCTCTATCCTGTTCCACATTCTCTTTCCAATATTCTTTTAAAATACTTCTGTTTTTTCCTTTAATAGAATAATCATAAATTGCCTTTGTATATCCCTTTTTCTGAATCCACGACTTCCATTTATGATTATTAGAGTTCATTAGCATATTACATTGAGATGCCTCTACCACAATACCCATTCGATCTGCCAATGCACTATTTTCTGATGATATATTAAAAGAATTTACATTCATAGAAGACCAAATATAATTCCCCTTTAAACGCAATAACAGCTCAAATATCTTTTCATAAGTCTTTGCACCGCTAGTAACCTCTCCCATGTAATTCTGCACCCATGCTTCCAATTCTTTTTCATCATTGATGAAAATCCCTCGATATTTTATCGATGGGTAATATAATTTTACATAGTCTTCATGTAACGAAAATGTCTGTTTTATTTGTATAGCTACACCTTTCTGAAAATAACAGGGAAATACACCCAACATTTTACAGAGATCATAAATACCATAAATAGTCCCTTGTTTGTCGCTGCCCACAATAATCAGATGCAAGGTATACTCACAAATGCTATGTAAATAAGCCCCTTTTTGTAATCTTCCTGTTTCGTCATACATCTCAGAAACATCTGCTAAATCTTTTATTACCTCTGATACCCCTAATGTTCCTATTAAAATCTTTGGAATCCCTTTTTCTTTGTCATCTTGTGACACCTTCACTGATACTCCCAATATATTCTCTAAATCCATAGCTAAATTGAAAACGGCAATCTTTACTGCCTCTGTTTCTCTCTCGTCAATTCTAAGCTGACATTTCTGTCCTTTTTTTATCCAAAAGCCCATCTTTATCCCCCATTCTTATACAATATTTCTATAGTCATCTTTATTCTACACTAATATAAATAATTTTTTTATCCTTTTATTAGTAAAGATATTAGATATCTTAACTTCTTGATTTTGGATAAACATCAAAAAACAAATCAAAATCTGGCATTTCAAAATACAGATTATAATAAACCTGTATTTTTTATCTTCTGACGGAAAGTTTACTTGACATTTCAGCCAAATATGATATAATTCTTTTATGGAAAGTAAACTTTCCGTGTAATAAAAATAATGTGACAAGCTACTCAGAAGAACTACATAAAGAAAAAAGTTTCAAGTCAAAAAAATCTTTATCTATTAGGAGGTAAATGAATGAAAACATCTATAGGAAATAAATACAAAGTAATTTCTGCGGTATGGGCAGTATTGGGGATTCTCTTTTTGGCTGGCGCATTAGTGATGTTTATTATGCGAAATGATATGCTGCAAATACCAAGACCAGATATCGCATATATTGGTTTTTTAGTTGTTGGAACTATATTTTTGATTATAGCAGTTTCCACTTATTATAAAACAAAAGATAAAAATGTTATGATTGAAGAAAATGATGAAAGATCCAAAATTATTTTAGGAAAAGCAGGTAATTTAGCATTTTTAATTCAAACAATTTTTTTAAGTGTTGCACTTTTTTTGCTTTGCTTTATGGGCTATGCAAATGCGCCTGTTATGATTACCTTAATGTGTTTAATCGCAGTAAGCGTTTTTATTTATCTTATTTCAGCTTTATATTATAATCAAAAAATGTGATCAAACAAACTTAAAATATCAAAAATAATAAAAAACTTAAAATCACTTTATATAAAATCAGGCTGATAAGGTTTTATTTCTCATCAGCCTGATTTTATATAATACATTTGATTTTAATTATAAATAATCTCCATAATAAAGTACATACGAAAAACTTTTCAATAAATACGCACTTCATTATGTGCTTCTCTCTAATTATGGATAATGGCATCTTCTTTTGTATAACTTTCCAGCGAATTTTCTTTTACCTGAATACAGACATAACTAATTTCCTCATCATCTGCTGCAAAAAACTGACGCTGTGCTGCTGGAGCAATGCGAATCCAGTCACCGGCTTTAAGTTCCATAGACTCTCCGTCCACTATCACTTTCCCCTTTCCTGACAAAATCGCATAAATTTCTTCGTTATTTTTATGAGAGTGAATAAAAGGTACTCCCACTCCTGCTGGAAGATTATTGATACTGATTTCTGCTCCTGTCAATGACAACTTATCATGAAGCTCTGTTCTCGCATCCTGTGTCACATTTACCTTACTGTAATTTCTCATATTCTATACCTCCTGAAAATAATTTTAATGTAATATTCATCGTTACAACAAAATTATATCAGAATTATATTGTAATGTCAATAGTTACAACATATTTTTAATATCCTTTTTGATATCCTGAAGTGTGATAGAAGCAAGTTCCTTTTCCATTGCCCCTTGTACTCTTTTCAACTTATCGTCCATAATCAGGTGAATATTTCGTCCGATTGGACACTCCATATTAGGATTCTCATGAAAATGAAACAATTCGCCGTTATCTATACATTCTACTGCATAATAAATATCCAGAAAACTAATTTTATCCAGTGGCTTAGTAATGGACGCCCCTCCTGATCCCCTTTTGATATCTAAAAGCCCTGCTGCCTTCAACTGTCCAAGTATCTTGCGAATAATAACTGGATTGACATTTGTACTACTAGCAAGGAAATCACTTGTTATTTTATATTCATCTTTGAATGTATCAATACAGGCAAATATGTGTACAGCTAATGTAAATCTGCTGGAAATCTGCATTTGACATTTCCTCCTCTTTTTGCAAAATTATAACATTCCTATGTTGCAAAATCAAACTCTTTCTCAAAACATCAGAACAATCGACAAACTAGCGTAAGAAAGACACCATTCCAAAAGAAGCCCCTTGGAAGACGTTGGTACTTAATAAGCAAACCCGCAAGAAGCGGGATTTGCGAATTTAGTACCATTACGTCTGGAACGGAGCGAAAGCACGGCTTCGTTGGAATGGTGTCTTTCTGGAGCGAACCCCTGTTTCTCCTATCCCCAAAACAGCAATTCTCTCACCTTTTATAACCTTAAAAAACCAAATGATCCTAACTCATATCCCTAAATCAAATCTGAAATAAATACGTTTTAATTTCATATGGTTTCACTTCTACTGTAATACTATCTTCTTCCTTCTTTTTCATTTCTTCTATCGGTCTTTCCATCAAGTCAGACTCAGCATATGCCTGATAAGAAAATCCCGGTATCATTTTAACTTTTCTCCTAGAACCTGTATATTCATGGAATCTCACGACTAAATATTTCTTATCCTCTGACTGTTTGATCGCATCTAATTCCACATACTCACTGTCGAATCCAAAGAAGCTCTCTTTTATTCCTTCTGCAACACCCTTTTGTGCTGTCAATGGCTGATTTAAAGCATATGCTTCTTTTACGGTATTCCCTACCACAAAATCTCCATTGTGAGGGAATAAAGAATAAGTGAATTCATGCTCTCCAATATCCTGTAAATAGTCTGGATGTGTAGCAGCTTTAATCAGAGTGATTCTTAACACATTTCCTTTTATATCATGTCCATACTTGCAGTCATTTAATAAGCTGACCCCATAATTATGCTCTGATAAATCCACCCATCTATGCGCCACTGTTTCAAATCTCGCCTGATCCCAACTGGTATTCCAATGATTCGGACGTTTTACATTTCCATACTGCACATCATAAACCGCATATGTGCTGCGGATATCAACAGGAAATGCCGCTTTCATCAACTGATGCACTTCATGATAATCGACATAGGTCTTGAAATCAATCCTTCTATCTTTTGCATAAACAATCATATCCTGTTTTACAATAGACTTTCCATATTCCCATTCAAAATGCAATACACCGCGTAATGCACCATTTTCTGTCACAGTCACTTTCTTTAAATCTGTGATCTCTTTCATCTTTTCTTGATAGAAAATATCGATATCCCATGCATCATTTCCAAGAGGTTTGTCCTCAAACATCTGAAGTACATTTGCCTTTTGACCTTCTGGTATCACTTCTCTATCATTTTCTTTATCATAAATAGAAGTAATCTGTCCAAATTCATTTAAAGTAATATGATAGAATGGTGTTTCCACTTTATTTTCTGTAATAGTGAATACAGATGCTTCTTCTTTTTGTTCTTCTACAAATGTAATCACTTCACTTCCCATAGATGGCACATGGTTTACTTCAACAACATAACCACCTTCTACTTTTTGACTAGAAAGGATATTTCCATTCTTATCCACAAAACTTCCTGCTCTATTTTCTTCTATCCATACCAGTTCACTTCTCACCCAGCCAGAATTATTCCAAATGGTATAATGATTCTCTGCTTCTTTTGCTAAAATCCCCCATGCACGATCTTCTACACCACAGGCGATCTGTTCTGTTTCTTCATAGTTCACAACAGAATCATCATACACCTCTTTGATAGAAGAACCCGGAATGATGTCATGGAATTGATGTGTCAATAAAATTTTCCAGCCTTTCGTCAATTCCTCTTGCTCTGCTTTTGCGATATCACCTTGTTTTATCGCTGCCATAGCTGACTTCCATTCTGCATCACGATATAAAAATTCCATTTTACGATTCATCTTTTTATTATAAGCGTGGCTGGTATAAGTTCCTCTATGATATTCCAAATATAATTCTCCGTCCCATGTATGCACATATTCTTTTGTATTTTTTACCGTTTCTTGTAAATTTCTGAAATAATCTCCTGCTTTTCCATTTTCTAACATAGGAATTCCCGGAATCCGATTGATTCTTCTTCTTATTTCTAACATATCACGATTTACACCGCCACCACCATCACCATATCCATAAGAAATCAACAATTCTTTTGTGATGTCTTTCTCACTATAAGCATCCCAAACACCTTTTACTGTCTTTGGAAGAAGTCTTCCATTATAAGTGTAGAACCAAGATCCGGGTTCGCTCCAAGGTTCTGGAGTGGTGATAAAATGAGTCAATATCTCTGTTCCATCGATTCCTTTCCAGTAAAAAGTATCATGTGGCATACGGTTATACTGATTCCAGCTGATCTTTGTTGTCATAAAGGTACTGATTCCAGATTTTTTCAAAATCTGAGGGAGCGCCCAAGAATATCCAAATACATCAGGCAGCCATAGATATTCCACATCTTTGCCAAATTCCTCTTTAATAAATTTGCTTCCAATTAAAAATTGTCTGGTCAGAGATTCTCCGCTGGTCAAGTTACAGTCAGCTTCTACCCACATACCTCCATCGACTTCCCATTGACCATCTGCTATCTTTTGCTTCATTTTTTCATAGATTTCTGGAAAATCTTCTTTGATATATTCGTATAATTGAGGCTGTGTCTGTAAAAAGATATACTCTGGATATTGTTCCATTAATCTCAATACCGTAGAAAAAGAACGAGAGCATTTCTCTCTGGTATGTTTCAATCTCCAAAGCCATGCCACATCAATATGTGTATGCCCTATACATTTCACCTTCACGATAGACTGTTTATCCATAGAATCTATCTTTTCGTTTAAATAGTCATCTGCTTTTGCCACTGTTTCATAAAATTCATCACTTCCCGGATAAGACCAGTCAATCATTTTCATCGCTTGATTCAAATGCACTTTTAATTCATGGCGAATAGGATCTTGTTCAGAAAGGTTTTTTATGGTGTCTATCACTAATTCCGACATATAGAAAAGATCATCTGTTTTTTCATCTAACCACGCGATCTCCGCTCTTTTTATCTGATGAGTTTGAGGACTGGGTGTTCCACCGCCTTCTAATCCTGACCAAAGGCGAAATGTGAAATCAAAGCTTTTTCCTGCACTGCCTTCTTCTAAAAATACCTCTTTATGGTTTACATCTACACCTTGATAAGGCTTTCCGTTTAGATAAAGTAAGGATTCAAAACCAGAGTTATTCCCTACACCAGTCATACCGAAATCAAAAATTCCAAGGATTCTTTTTCCTGCCCATTCCTCGGGTATAGAAACATTTGCTTTCAGCCATAAATACTTATCTCTCCCACTCCAGCTCTCTCCCACTTTCATCTGTTCAAATCCATCTAATCCCTGTGGAAGTTCTGGACGAACCTCTTTTTCTGTATCCTCTTTTGCCCAGAGTTCTACGCTTTTTCCCTCTCTGTATCGATATCCCGCTAATTCATCTGCTCTTGCTTCTAATTTTCGTTCTGTAAAAAACATTTCTTCCCTCCATTTCCGTTCTATTAATTCTGAAAAGAACATTATTATTTTCTCTTTCATCGTACCTTATTTTAACCATAAAAACAAGGAGAAAATATTTTTATCAAGAATGTCTTTGGGCGCTCTTGAATATATCACAATGAAATTGCTGATTATTTCATTAAAAAAATAACACTTTTTGAACTATACTATTCCTTTTCTTTTATTATTTATTATTCTAAAATATGGATATCAGAAAATCCTCCATTTTCTGTTACTACAATCTCTCCATTTTCTTTTCTTTCTGCACATATTTTCTTAAAATGTTCTGGTTTTTCATACTCTGTAGAAATTCCATCATCTTGATATAAGACATATTCACATTTATCTTCTATATAAGCAATTATGGTCAATTTCTCATATATTTTCTCGCCTGTCCATTCTGCTTCTTCTCCTAGAATCAACATTCTATTTTTCCGAATAAAAAATACTAATTCTTCTTCTGGCACTTCTAAATAATGATGTCCTTTTTCTACTACTTTCTGTTCTATGTTCCCATCTGCCTTCAAACGCACTTCTTTCATATCCTCTGGAAGGTAAATATATCTTCCTATTGCATTTTGTTCATAGACAGGAGCTAATAAAAGAGTATCTCCTAATAAAAGCTCATCTTCTACAGAACATGCCATCTCATCATTTTCAAAAGCAAAAGAAAGCGGTTTCATATACATTTGATTCCACAATGCCGATTTTATAAATTCACTGTATAAAAATGGAATCAGACGATAGCGGAATTTTATGAAATTACTGATTTCTTTGCAATTATCAAATTGGTATACTTCCTGTCTTCTTGAACCCACATCAGAATGATTTCTCATAAGCGGAACGAAAATAGTAAATGCCATCCAGCGTGCCATCAGATCTTGTGTCACATCATCACTAAACCCAGCGATATCTGCACCTGTATATAAAAATCCACACATATTTAAAGATGGCATCATCTGTACTAATAATTTTATATGACTCCACCAAGATTTATTATCTCCTGTCCATATCCCTCCATAACGATGCATTCCGATATAAGAAGATCTGGAAAATAATAACATTCTCTTCTTCTCATCATATTCTTCCATCGCCATTTTCGCTGCTCTAGTCATATAGAAGCCGTATAAATTATGTACTTTATTATGAGGAATCTTCTTTCCTTCTATGTTGTGATAAAAATGTTTATGATCTTCTTCTTTATTTGCAATCACATTTACTTTTGCCTGTAATGTCAGAAAATGATTTAAGTCAAAATTTTCCCAATCCATTTGAGAAGCTGCTTCATAGACTTCCTTTAACCCTTCTAAAGAATAAAACATACTGGGTTCATTCATATCATTCCAAAACCCTTCTATTCCCATCTCAAAAAGGGTTTTATATTGATTTCCAAACCATTTCGATGCTTCTGGATTCATGAAATCAGGGAAATGTACGAATCCCGGCCAGACACCTGCAGTAAAAAGTCCTTCTTCTCCCTCACAAAAATATCCCTTTTCCACGCCTTCTTCATATACGGGATAGTCTTTTTCTACCTTCACCCCTGCATCTATAATAGGCACGAGATGGATATGTTCTTCTCTTAATGTTTCTACTAATTTCTTTATATCTGGAAAGCGATCTGGGTGAATGGTAAAATCCTTAAATCTCTCCATATAATCGATATCTAAATAAATCGCATCTAAAGGAATATTCTGTTCTCTATGTTTTTGCATCACTTCTAAAATATCTTTTTCATTTTTATATCCCCAGCGGCTCTGCTGATAGCCAAATGCCCATAGCGGCGGAATATAGCTTCTTCCTATCAAATGTCGGAAATCGTTGACTAATTTTTCTAGTTTTCCATGTTCTATATCTTCTGTGATAATATAGCAGTCCATATCTGCATATTCCATTGTAATTTCTATTTCATTTGCATGTGTATATCCTAAATCAAAAATTATCTTTCCCGGATAGTCGAAAAATACTAAAAAAGTGTCCTTGCCATTTATAATGAGAAAATTATGTGCGCCATAAAGAGAATGTCTTCCCTCTGCATGATAACCTTCATCTGCACAATAACTGGTATAAGTCCACCCTCTTTTATTAATTCCTCTTATCTGTTCTCCTAATCCATAAATTTTGTCTTTGTCACCTAATGGATAAAGAAAATGGATTTTATTCTCTTCTCTTTTTATTTCAAAAAAAGGAAGTTCCTTATTTGAAATAGAAATTTCTTCTACTACTGCGCCTGTTTTTATCGGTGTTCCAAATTGAAATCTTTCTAGCATCTTCATCCTCCCATTTTGTTCCTTTATAAAATACCTGTCTGATACAGAATATTTTACTATTTCTTTTTAAAATCAGCAACCATAAAATAGAATTATTTTGTAAATTTTTAAGGGGGATTTTTGCTTTTTTTGAGGAAATGGGATTGTAAAAGGTTAGGTTAGGGGGATATTTTTTATTTTTGTCGGAGGGTCGCGACGGCAAAGAAGTATTCCAACGAAACCGCGCTCTCGCTCCGTTCCAGACGTAGTGGTACTAAATTCGCGATTTCGCTTCTTGCGAAACTGCTCATTAAGTACCAACGTCTTCCAAGGGGTTTCTTTTGGAATACTTCTTTGCCGTCGCTCGTTTATCGGCTATTCTGGGAATATTAGAAAAGTTTATCATGTTATTTAAAAGATAGGGAAATGTTTAACTATTTGATAAATAAGAATTTAAGTTTATCTGTTATATTCTGCTTTCAGAGGATCTATGACCTCTGGGTTCTGTTTGACCCAAGCTATAGCGCAGCTACATAGAACTATGGTTAATCGGTCATCTATAAAGCCTTTATTCCCATTTTCCTTTAAAAGCTGCACTAAAACTTCTGCGGCTTTTAAATCTTTGTCGTTAAATCCATTTCCTAGTTGAAGATATTTTAGGAAAGCGTCTAACATTTTTTGAAAATCCTCGTCCCAGTTGATACAGCCATTGTCTAAAAATTCATGCTGCACTCTGCCTGCGATTCGGATAATTTCTCCTTGTGCTGTTTGGGCTTTCCCACATGATGGAACAAGATATTCCCAAAGCATTTGAAATGTCTTACTTTCATTCTTCTCCTCTGGGACATTGATGGGAGAAATGCCATCATGGATAGGTTTTTCTTGGGGCTTTATATTATTTTCAGCCATTATAATTTCCTCCAAATTCCAGTTTATTGTTGGAATCATTATAGCACGCCTTATTTGCTTTGTCTATGTTTTATAGGTCAGTATAATCAGTATAAATAGTTAGAGTCTAAAAAATTGGTCTATGTTTTTATTGGATTTTTTCAGTGCTTTTTTCGTTTGAACTCTTTTGGGCAAGATCAAAAATTTTAATGAAACTATAAGCATATTGTTTTAAGTTACTTCTACTTTTTTAGCCCAGAGAAGGAATTTTTTCACTTTTTCTTTCCCTGCTTTTAGAAATGAAACATAATACATGACGTTTAACTCAGGATCGCTCATAGGAATAAGTGTTCTGTGTGTCCCATCATTTCTCAAATCCCTTGATAAAGTTGATATAGTAGCTAAAAAATTTGTAGTACGAATCAGATGTTGAGTAATGTTATATTCGTTTTTCACTAATGTGATGGGGAGTTTATTTTGGACTATAAGTTTTTCTATCTGTGCCAGAAAATATCCACCAATCTGTGGATATAATAGCGGTTGTTTAGGTATATCTTTTAATGAAACGCTTTCAAGACCAGCCAGCTTGCTTTCTGTTGGAATAGAAAGGAAAACCTGATCGGGCAGGAATGGCTGGCTCTCTATTCCATGTGATTGAATTTTTTCTGGTGTAACAATAAGATCATACACTCGCTCGGTCAGAAATTTCGCAGCATCTGTTCCTTCATATAATTCATCTTTTATTTGAATTTCCGGGTATACAACGGAAAATCTCGGAACGCTGAACCAACGGACACCCGGATCGCAGAAAGCAATCCGAAGTGTCAGGTTTTGCTGTGCTGAATTTAACAAATCTGTTTTCATCTGTTCCACATTCCGCAAAATATTATTTACATGGACTAAGGCAATTTCACCCGTCTGATTTAGATAAATTCGGTTCGGACTCCGGTCAAACAGTTCTACATTTAATTCTTCTTCAAACTTTTTAAGCATAGCGCTCATAGCAGGCTGGGAAATATGCAGTGTTTCCGCAGCTTTTGTCAACGATCCAGTTTCAGCAATCACCTTAAAATATTGAAACTGTGTAATATCCATATAAAATCTCCTTTCGGCTTTGGCATAAATAAGTAATTGCGGAAACTCCAAACTCCATATAAATATTGATTTTTACAGGAATCTCCTTCCTGTATCTCCTCACAGAACTATCCCTTCACAAAAACTCCATAGCTTATCGCAAGTTTCACTTTTCAAAAAGCAGAACAGCCAATGAATCAGCGGAGGCAAGGAAGTATTCCATAAGAAGCCCCTTGGAAGACGTTGGTAC
>CANRVK010000024.1 GCA_947643285.1 uncultured Eubacteriaceae bacterium | reverse complement strand
GTACCATTACGTCTGGAACGGAGCGAAAGCGCGGCTTCGCTGGAATACTTCCTTGTCTTAAGCGAACCTTTAGTTAAACACAAACCATTCATGACGCCTCATTGACCATTCGCGTCAAATTTTTTTCTATCTGTATCCATATGATATACTAAAAACAATTTACGAAAGGAGGATATTTTATGGATTCTAATAACCATCTAAAACCTGCTGTACTTTGGAATAACCTCGTTTATTTTGCAAAGGAACTATGGCATTTCAGTCCGAAAACAGTGGGGTGTATACTACTAATACCTGTACTTAATGTCGCTTATGCAACACTTCAGGCTTTTCTTCCAAAAGAAATTGTGCGTATGACTCAAAATTCTGTCACACCACAACATTTAATTATTGTAATACTGTTGCTTACTGGATGTATTGAACTTTACCCGATGATTTCAAGCCCCTGTCAGTATCATCTTAACAACTGGGGTCTGCGCTTTCGGCATTATTTAGAACAAAAAGCATTATTTCGCTATTGTCAAACGGATTATGCCAATACGGAAGATCCAAAAATTCGTGAACTTTTTCAAAGATCCGCGGAACTCTTTCAGAACTGGGATAAAGATGCTCGTACCCTGATGTACTCTTTAAGTGACTTTTTCTTCTATTTGCTCGGCATCATAAGCTATGCTGCTGTTATTATGACACTTCATCCTATTATTATTGTGGTTTTGGTTTTAAATACTTTTATTCTAAACTATGTTATAAAATATACTACAAAATGGGTTCTTAAACATCAGGACAACTGGATCAAATTAGATGTACAATCCTCTTATATTCTCCGTACAGGTCAATCTCTTTCTTGTGCGAAAGATATTCGACTATATGGAATCTATACATGGATGATTCAAACCTATAAAAAGCTTATGGATAAACGAATGTATTGGTCTAAGCGTATGCGCTATGTCTATTTTTTGTATGATTGTATGCCTAATACTCTTTTGAGCTTTCTTCGTAATTCACTCTCTTATGTGATTTTAATTGTTCTTGTTTTAAAGGGCAGTATCCGCGCAGATGAATTTGTGTTGTATTTTGCGATGATTAGTAATCTCTCTAACTGGCTCAATGATATTGTGCGGTCTTATCAGAAAATCAGAGATTGTGCGATTTATCTTACAGATTATCAACAGCTTTTGGCTTATCCTGACCAGTTTGATTATAAAAATGGGAAGAGTCTTCCCCCTGCATTTGAATTTCCTTGTTCCATCACATTGTCTGATGTTTGTTTTACTCATCTTAGCGCAGAAAAAGATACTTTAAAACATATTAATCTCACGATCCAGCCCGGAGAAAAAATCGCTGTTGTAGGACTCAATGGAGCAGGGAAGACAACTTTGATTAAAAATATCTGTGGTCTATATAAACCTACTTCTGGTGAGATTTTCATTAATCAGACATCTGCTTTAGATTTTCGCCATCAGGATTATTATGGATTCTTTTCTGTCGTATTCCAAGATATAGACTTACTTCCGGGAAGTATTTTAGAAAATGTCAGTATGAAAGATAAAGCAGACAGCGATCTTGTCAGGGTTGAGTATTGCCTCAAACAGGCTGGTCTTTGGGATAAAGTTTCTTCTCTAAAATCTGGTATATACACTTATCTGCAAAGAGATTCCTTTGAAGATTCTGTAGATCTTTCCGGCGGCGAAAAGCAGAAACTCTTGTTAGCAAGGGCACTCTATAAAGATGCTCCGATTTTGATTTTAGATGAACCGACCGCTGCTCTCGATCCGATTGCGGAAAATGAATTGTATCTAAAATATCATGAACTGACCAAGAACCGCACTTCCATCTATATTTCTCATCGGCTTTCCAGCACTCGCTTCTGCGACCGTATTCTGTTTTTAAAAGATGGCAGGATTATTGAGGAAGGAAGTCATGATGAATTGATGGCAAAACAAGGCGAATACGCAAAACTATTTGAGATACAAAGTTATTATTACCAAAATAATTCCAATCAAGAATATGAATCCGATCTTGACCCTTCCCTTGGAATTTCTAGTTATCAGGGATAACAGTAAATGGAATAACGTATCATCAGAAAGGAAACGTGATTTTATGAAAATATCTTTTTTCGCGCAGGTAAAACGTACTGCAAAAATTTATAAAAAAGGCTTTCTGGTCAGTTGGAAAAATGCAAAAGCCTTTTATCAAACTGCCCTGCTTGACATCACTTTGCGAACCATTAAGCCCTACATCTCCCTCTGGTTTTCTGCTCTTTTACTCGACGAACTATTGGGAAACCGTGATTGGAATCGTTTGATTTTTTTTGCCTCTGTTATTGTATTATCCGAATGTATTCTTTCTCTGATCATTCATTACCTAAATATGCGCTGGGATTCAGAAAATTATTTTTTCTATCGGGCAGATGAATTTCTGTTTTTGAAAAAGCTGTTTCATATGGACTATGCTGACATAGAAAATATTGATGTGCGCAACCTTTATACAGAAGTCAGAGAAGCATCTTATGCTGTTGAAAATCATAATTTGTTAGCTCTGCGCAACCATATTATATATTCTTGGTCTTATATCGTAGATCTTGTTATTTCTCTCTGGATGCTCACTGGATTTGTCACACAGGTTTCTTTTCCTCTCTGGACATGGATTGTTATTATTGCAATTTATGTCATATGTAACCGATTCAGTATCAAAGGTATGTCAAAAGCTGGAATTATTTGGAAGGAATACAATAAAAACATTGTTCCCTTCTGCCGTGCTCGTGACGCTTTATATTCCTATTTAATTGACTACCAATCAGGAAAAAATCTTCGGATTTATCAGGGAGAACAACTTGCTATCCACAATCTCGCTCACTGGCACACACAAAACGATATCGCGATTGACAAACGAGCTTCCGATACCATGCACACGATTTTACCTTTTACTGTTTTACCCCTATTCTTTTCCACTGCATCGACACAAATTTTTATTGCACTTGCAGGACTCGCAGGGAGTATTTCCATCGGAAGTATCACAAAATATGTGACCTGTATTTCCAAAGTTTCAAACAGCTTTCTAAATTTAGCAAATGTATTGACCGCTATGCGTTATAACGCAGACTATCTGGAAAAATATTTCAGATTCCTAGATCTGCCAAATACCATGTATCAAGGTTCTCTTCCTGTGGAAAAGCGCCATGACAATGAATTTGTCATTGAATTTCAGCATGTTTCTTTCCGCTACCCTAAAACGGATAAAGATGTTTTGAAAGATATTAACTTGACTTTCCATGTTGGAGAAAAAATGGCGATTGTTGGAATGAATGGCAGCGGAAAAACAACTTTTATCAAACTTCTCTGTCGTCTTTACGACCCGACGGAAGGTGTAATTCTTTTAAATGGAATCGATATCCGCAAGTTTGATTATCAAGAATATCTCTCCCTATTTTCTATTGTATTTCAGGATTTTCATATTTTCTCTTTCCCACTTGGAGAAAATGTCGCTGCAAATCAAACGGTTGACCGGGAACAAGCTATAGAAGCTCTAAAAAAAGCTGGACTAGAAGAGTTTCTGGAAAAACTTCCAAACGGATTGGATACTCTTTTGTATACCGATTTTGATAAACATGGGATTCAGCCCTCTGGTGGTGAAGCTCAAAAAATCGCACTTGCCAGAGCCGTCTATAAAAATGCTCCTTATGTCCTTTTAGATGAGCCTACTGCTGCTCTTGATCCTGTAGCTGAGTTTGAAATTTACAGCCGTTTCCAAGAAATTGTCGGCGATAGAACTACCGTCTTTATCTCCCATCGCCTTTCTTCTTGTCGTTTCTGCAAAGATATCGCGGTTTTCCATGAAGGGCGACTGGTGCAAAGAGGAAGTCATGAAGAGCTGATTACACAAGAAGATGGAAAATATTATGAACTTTGGAACGCACAGGCACAGTATTACTCAAAAGAAAGTAGTGTTCATGCATCATAATTATATCATTTGACCAAAGGTTCAACAAAGGTTTGCAAAGGTTCGTAAAGAAAGGTATGCTATTCCAACCAAGCCGCACCCTCACTCCGTGTAAGACTACGCGGTCAATGTGGTCAACTTAATATAAAAAATTTATTGCACTTTGACAACGGATTAATGTAATTATTAAAAAATTTAACTTATTTGTATAAGTTTCGGAAACATAAAATGGTGTTAAATTTGTAAAATTTGATTACAAAAACGGAAAAAGCCTCTCCCCTCTACATTGGAATTCCCTTGTTCCATCACATTATCTGATGTTTGTTTTACTCATCTCAGCGCAGAAAAAGATACTTTAAAACATAGTAATCTCACGATCCAGCCCAGAGAAAAAATCGCTGTTGTAGGACTCAATGGAGCATGGAAGACAACTTTAATTAAAAATATCTGTGGTCTATATAAACCTACTTCTGGCGAGATTTTCATTAATCAGACATCTGCTTTAGATTTTCGCCATCAGGATTATGGGGAATACGCAAAACTATTTGAGATACAAAGTTATTATTATCAAAATGATTCCAATCAAGAATATGAATCCGATCTTGACCCTTTTCTTGAAATTTCTAGCTATCAGAGATAAAAGTAAATGGAATAACATATCATCAGAAAGGAAACGTGATTTTATGAAAATATCTTTTTTCGCGCAGGTAAAACGTACTGCAAAAATTTATAAAAAAGGCTTTCTGGTCAGTTGGAAAAATGCAAAAGCCTTTTATCAAACTGCCCTGCTTGACATCACTTTGCGAACCATTAAGCCCTACATCTCCCTCTGGTTTTCTGCTCTTTTACTCGACGAACTATTGGGAAACCGTGATTGGAATCGTTTGATTTTTTTTGCCTCTGTTATTGTATTATCCGAATGTATTCTTTCTCTGATCATTCATTACCTAAATATGCGCTGGGATTCAGAAAATTATTTTTTCTATCGGGCAGATGAATTTCTGTTTTTGAAAAAGCTGTTTCATATGGACTATGCTGACATAGAAAATATTGATGTGCGCAACCTTTATACAGAAGTCAGAGAAGCATCTTATGCTGTTGAAAATCATAATTTGTTAGCTCTGCGCAACCATATTATATATTCTTGGTCTTATATCGTAGATCTTGTTATTTCTCTCTGGATGCTCACTGGATTTGTCACACAGGTTTCTTTTCCTCTCTGGACATGGATTGTTATTATTGCAATTTATGTCATATGTAACCGATTCAGTATCAAAGGTATGTCAAAAGCTGGAATTATTTGGAAGGAATACAATAAAAACATTGTTCCCTTCTGCCGTGCTCGTGACGCTTTATATTCCTATTTAATTGACTACCAATCAGGAAAAAATCTTCGGATTTATCAGGGAGAACAACTTGCTATCCACAATCTCGCTCACTGGCACACACAAAACGATATCGCGATTGACAAACGAGCTTCCGATACCATGCACACGATTTTACCTTTTACTGTTTTACCCCTATTCTTTTCCACTGCATCGACACAAATTTTTATTGCACTTGCAGGACTCGCAGGGAGTATTTCCATCGGAAGTATCACAAAATATGTGACCTGTATTTCCAAAGTTTCAAACAGCTTTCTAAATTTAGCAAATGTATTGACCGCTATGCGTTATAACGCAGACTATCTGGAAAAATATTTCAGATTCCTAGATCTGCCAAATACCATGTATCAAGGTTCTCTTCCTGTGGAAAAGCGCCATGACAATGAATTTGTCATTGAATTTCAGCATGTTTCTTTCCGCTACCCTAAAACGGATAAAGATGTTTTGAAAGATATTAACTTGACTTTCCATGTTGGAGAAAAAATGGCGATTGTTGGAATGAATGGCAGCGGAAAAACAACTTTTATCAAACTTCTCTGTCGTCTTTACGACCCGACGGAAGGTGTAATTCTTTTAAATGGAATCGATATCCGCAAGTTTGATTATCAAGAATATCTCTCCCTATTTTCTATTGTATTTCAGGATTTTCATATTTTCTCTTTCCCACTTGGAGAAAATGTCGCTGCAAATCAAACGGTTGACCGGGAACAAGCTATAGAAGCTCTAAAAAAAGCTGGACTAGAAGAGTTTCTGGAAAAACTTCCAAACGGATTGGATACTCTTTTGTATACCGATTTTGATAAACATGGGATTCAGCCCTCTGGTGGTGAAGCTCAAAAAATCGCACTTGCCAGAGCCGTCTATAAAAATGCTCCTTATGTCCTTTTAGATGAGCCTACTGCTGCTCTTGATCCTGTAGCTGAGTTTGAAATTTACAGCCGTTTCCAAGAAATTGTCGGCGATAGAACTACCGTCTTTATCTCCCATCGCCTTTCTTCTTGTCGTTTCTGCAAAGATATCGCGGTTTTCCATGAAGGGCGACTGGTGCAAAGAGGAAGTCATGAAGAGCTGATTACACAAGAAGATGGAAAATATTATGAACTTTGGAACGCACAGGCACAGTATTACTCAAAAGAAAGTAGTGTTCATGCATCATAATTATATCATTTGACCAAAGGTTCAACAAAGGTTTGCAAAGGTTCGCACAGGAAGGTCTGCTATTCCAACGAAGACGCGCTCCCGCTCCGTTCCAGACGTAACGGATACTAAATTCGCAGCCCCTTACAGGACTGCTCATTAAGTACCAACGTCTTCCAAGGGTCTTCTTTCGGAATAGCAGACCTTCCTGTGCTAGTTTGTAGTATAGGCAAATTTATAAAATTTGTGAAATAACATAATCATTGTTATTAAGAAGCTAAAATTATAGTAGTTATTTAACGCTTTATTAAGAATAAATAAATTGAAACTTTTCTTTTCCCAGAACAGCCAATAAACTAGCAAAGAGAAGGAACTATTCCAAAAGAAGACCCTTGGAAGACGTTGGTACTTAATGAGCAGTCCTGTTAGGGGCTGCGAATTTAGTATCCGTTACGTCTGGAACGGAGCGGGAGCGCGTCTTCGTTGGAATAGTTCCTTCTCTCTGCGAACCTTTCTTCAAAATAGTTATTTGCTGTCTTGTCATCTGTCAATTCATATGTTATAATTTGCACTAAAATAAATGATTCCTCGCAAAATATCCCCCAAATTAACATCAGCAAAAATATTTCATAGTGGAATCATAATTACAATAACACTTTATAAGATTTTAAACTAAGAAAGGATACTCTTATGAATCAATTAATAAAAGAAATACAAACCTTAAAGCAAGAAAAAAATGCTGTTATTCTGGCTCATTATTATGTAGATGATTCTATACAGGAAATCGCGGATTATATTGGAGATTCTTATTATTTAAGTAAATTGGCAACTGAAATTGATGCTGATATCATTCTATTCTGCGGCGTTTCTTTTATGGGAGAAAGTGCTAAAATTTTAAATCCCAAAAAAGTTGTGCTGCTGCCAGAGGAACATGCTGATTGTCCTATGGCACATATGGTAAATAAAGAGAAAATTGAAATGATTCGCAGGGAATATCCAGATACTGCGGTTGTCTGCTATATTAATTCCACTGCTGAACTTAAAATGTATGCTGATGTCTGTGTCACTTCCGCGAATGCGCTAAAAATTGTAAAAGCTCTTCCTAATAAAAATATCTTTTTTATTCCTGATGAACATTTAGGGAGATTTATCGCATCGAAACTGCCAGAAAAACATTTTATTTTTCATGATGGCTTTTGTCATGTACATACTTCTATCACTGCCAAAAAAGTTCTGGAATTAAAAAAGAAATATCCAGATTCTGAAATTTTAGTACATCCAGAATGTCCTTCTGATGTGGTAGAACTCGGAAATTATGTTGGAAGTACTTCTGGCATTATTGAATATGCTACAAAGAGTGAATCAAAAGAATTTATTATCTGTACAGAAATGGGTATCTTGTATGAGTTGCAGAAAAAAAATCCGAATAAAACTTTTTATTTTCCTTCTGAACACCCTATTTGTGTGAATATGAAAAAAATTACATTAGAAAAAGTGAGAGATGCTCTCTTGAAGGAAGAAAAAAGAGTGGAAGTTTCAGACGAGATAAGGGAAGCTGCCCTTAAGCCATTAAATCGCATGTTAGAACTCGCCAAATAAAAAAACCTTAAAATGCGCTAAATGAGCGCAGAAATGGAGATTATTATGAAAGTGGATATTATCATTGTTGGAACAGGGGTTGCTGGATTATTCTGCGCGCTTCATCTGCCAAAAGACAAACAAATTTTAATGTTGACGAAAAAAAGTGTAGAAGAAAGTGATTCTTTTTTAGCACAGGGGGGTATCTGTATGCTGAAAAATGAAGAAGATTATGATAGCTATTTTGAAGATACCATGCGCGCGGGTCATTACGAAAATAATAAAGATTCTGTGGATATCATGATTCGCTCTTCCCAAACAATTATTGACGAATTGATACAATATGGTGTAGAATTTGAAAGAGAAAATGGAAAACTTCTTTTCACCAGAGAAGGCGCTCATTCCACTCCTAGAATTTTATTCCATAAAGATATCACAGGTAAGGAAATTACTAGCAAATTGCTCGCTAGAGTGAAAGAACTGTCCAATGTGACTATCCTAGAACAGACCATGATGTTAGATTTATTGTGTGAGAATAACTGTTGTTATGGTATTGTTATGCAAACAGAAAATGGAGAGATAAAGCCGATTTATTCTGATTTCACTGTTTTAGCGACTGGCGGCATCGGGGGATTATATCATCATTCCACAAATTATCGGCATTTGACCGGAGATGCTCTTGCTATTGCTATGAAACATCAGATTAAATTAGAGCATTTGGATTATATACAGATTCACCCTACCACTCTATATTCCGATAAATCGGGAAGGAGATTTCTGATTTCGGAATCGGTGAGAGGGGAAGGTGCTTTACTTTATAATGCAAAAATGGAACGTTTTGTAGATGAATTGCAACCAAGAGATGTGGTGACAAAGGCGATTAAAGAACAGATGGAAAAAGATCAAACTCCTTATGTCTGGCTATCCATGCTTCCGATTCCTGTGGAAAAAATAAAAACTCATTTTCCTAATATTTATGAGCATTGTTTGGAAGAGGGATATGATGTCACAAAAGAATGTATTCCTGTTGTTCCTGCACAGCATTATTTTATGGGAGGTATTCAAGTGAATTTAAACAGTAAAACTTCTATGGAATGTCTTTATGCTGTTGGAGAAACAAGTTGTAATGGAGTCCATGGTGCAAACCGTTTGGCGAGCAATTCTCTTTTGGAAAGTCTTGTATTTGCAAAACGAAGCGCACAGGAAATCAGCGACAGCCCTACACAAAGAAAAGATTTTTCTCTTTCTATAGATTTCACACAATATGCTCAAAAAGAAATTTTAGAAAAGAGTTATCATAAAATGATTTTAGATGAGATAGATAAGGAGAAAAAAGAATATGAATAATATTTCTATGAAATTAAATGTAGATAACTTATTATTACAAGCATTGAAAGAAGATATCACCAGTGAGGATATCAGTACAAATGCAGTTATGCCGACAAAGAAACAAGGTCAGGTGGAATTAATTTGTAAACAAGATGGCATCATCGCTGGACTAGAAGTCTTTCAACGTGTTTTTGAACTATTAGATGAAACAACACAAGTAAAATTCTATGTAAAAGATGGAGAAGAAGTTAAAAAAGGACAGTTAATGGCAATTTTAACAGGAGATATCCGTGTGTTATTATCTGGTGAACGAACAGCTTTGAACTATCTACAGAGAATGAGCGGAATTGCTACTTATACCAATTCTGTGGCAAAATTGTTAAAAGGAACGAAAACTCAGCTATTAGATACCAGAAAAACCACTCCTAATATGAGAATATTTGAAAAATATGCAGTTCGGGTTGGAGGAGGTCATAACCACCGCTATAATCTATCTGATGGTATTTTATTAAAAGATAACCATATTGGAGCTGCTGGAGGCATAAAAGAAGCGATTTCTATGGCAAAAGATTATGCTTCTTTTGTTCGGAAGATAGAAGTAGAAGTAGAGAATTTAGATATGGTAAAAGAAGCCGTAGAGGCTGGCGCGGATATTATTATGTTAGATAATATGTCTATAGAGGATATGAAAGAAGCAGTTGCTTTTATTGCAGGACGTGCTAAAACAGAATGTTCTGGAAATGTCACAAAAGAGAATATAAAAAGTTTAACAGATATTGGTGTAGATTACATATCCAGCGGAGCACTCACTCATTCTGCACCTATTTTAGATATTTCATTAAAAAATCTTCATGCGATAGAATAAAAGATGACCAGAAATATAGTAGAAAGGAGCTTTTTTAAATGAATGGTGAAGAACGAAGGAAAGAAATTCTTCAAATGATAAAAGGAAATACTGTGCCTATTTCTGGCACAGAGCTTTCTAAAAAATTAGGTGTCAGTCGGCAAATAATTGTGCAGGATATCGCTTTACTTCGTGCTGCCGATTATTCCATTCTTTCTACTACGAAAGGATATCTTTTAGAAGCTTCTTCCCCTTCTATCACACGAATTTTTAAGCTTTGTCATACAGACGAAGAGATAGAGAAAGAGTTAAATTGTATTATAGATTTAGGAGGCAGAGTATTAGATGTTTTTGTAAATCATAAAGTCTATGGAAAAATCCATGCACAGATGAATATTCATTCGAGAAAAGATATTCAAGATTTTATGGAAATTCTTAAAAAGGGAGTTTCTAAACCTTTGAAAAATATAACATCTGGATATCATTATCATACCATAGAGGCTGATTCAGAAAAAACTTTAGATTTAATTGAACAAGAATTAAAAAAAATAGGGTATTTATTAGATAAAAATATTTAGCCAAAAAAATATTTATTTTCGTTCTACTTATATTATGATGATATACATTTTGGCTAGGTTTCCGCTTAAGATAAGGGATTTTCCAACGGAGCGAGAGCGCGGCTTCGTTGGAATAAAGATCCCCCTCCCTATGCGAACCTCTAATAAAAACGTACTCCGAATCTCTATTTTCTCTTTATTTTCTGGTATTTTCATAATTCTATTTTTTAACTCTATATTATGTAAATTTCATAAAATTTCTAAAGTTCACGAAAAAATAGCATATTATCTCCCTTGATCCATTTATCCCAATATGCTCCATCATAAATAATAATATTATTAGCTCGATATGAATTTAGCTGTTCTAATGGAATCTCTCTTCTTGGATAAAGTTTCACTAATTTATAGGAAATATAAACATATTCCAATATATTTTCAAATATAGCTACTATTCTACAAATCGCTTTCTCTAGATTCTGTCTTTGAGATAACTGATGGATTTCTTCTAACATTTGTGTAACTTCTTTAACCTCATCATTCAAATAAAATAACATGGTATCTGGAATATAGATATCTTTTGGAATTTGGTCTGATATTTTTTTTAATAAATCTTGTAATGTCTGTATACGATAGTCAATTTCCAGCTTTTTTTCTCTCAAAATATCACAGTTTAAATGAATATTATCCAACCATCTATATATTTCTCTATTATCTTCTGTTTCTACTGCATATCCTATCACTTCTATATCTGGATTTATAAGTTCTAACACTTTTTGAATACCTTCTCTATTTATCGCACAAATAATAATCTTCTCACTCATTTTATTCCTCTCAATCCCAAAAATTTCTCTAGTCTTTTTCTTTTTCTATAACTATCTATCTCTAAAAGTAAACCTTTTGAATTATTATTTTATTTGTGTATAACGACAAAATAGTTCAAAAAATGCTATACTTTTTTATAAAACAAGTATATAATATAGTCTATAGTCGCCTGAAATTATGTTGTGCAAAAAATGTTACTTTTATGCACAAGAATAGATAGAGATGAGATTTAGAGGTTTTTATTAATAAAAAATACGATAAATGACAAATAGTATAACTTACTTTTAAAAGCACTATTTCGTTTATATCATCTTTTCTATGATGCAATCAATTAATCCATATTCTTTTGCTTCTTGTGCGCTTAAAAAATAATCTCTGTCTGTATCTCTTTCAATTTCTTTTATTGTCTTTTTAGTATTTTCTGATAAAATTTGGTTGATTCTCTCCTTTGTTTTTTGTATATGTTGTGCTGTAATCATAATGTCTGTGGCTTGTGCAGGTGGTTTTATTCCGCCGGAAGGCTGGTGAATCATGATTTCTGCATGGGGTAAGGCATATCGTTTTCCTTTTGCTCCTGCTGCTAATAAAAAAGCCCCCATACTCGCCGCCATGCCTAGACAGATAGTGGATACATCACATTTTAAGAAATTCATAGTATCATAAATCGCCATTCCATCTGAAATGCTTCCACCCGGACTGTTGATATATAAGTTTATATCTTTTTGGGAATCTTCTGATGCTAAATATAACATCTGTGCGATTACTAACTGTGCTGCTACACTGCTCACTTCTTCTGCTAAAAATATGATTCTATCTTTTAGCAATCTAGAATAAATGTCATAACTTCTTTCTCCTCGCCCTGTTTGTTCTAATACATATGGTATTTGACTCATGCTGCCATTCCTCCATTTTTCAACATAAAAAATCCATTTCTATCTTTTCTATTTATCTGGAATGTTTTTTTCATTTCGCAGATATAAAAGTTCTTCCTAAAGGTCTGGGGTGTATATAAAAACTTCTGTTTAAATGCAAAAGTAAATGCCTGTTGTGATGTATATCCCACGCAAAAAGCGATTTCTATAATACTTTTTTCTGTAGATATCAGTTGATTTGCTGCTTCTAATAATCGTCTTTCTTTGATGTATTGATAAATTGTTAATCCTGTATTCTCTAAAAATAAGCGGTTTAAATGAAATTTAGAATAACCTGCTATTTTCGCGATATCATCTAATAAAATATTTTCTGTAAAATGTTCCTCAATATATTCTTTTACTTTCTTTATACAATTTCTATCCATATTTTCCCTCCATTCTTTCAAAATCTTCTATGGTGTTTTATTACAAGAATGTCTGCCTATATCCCACTTTTCTTTTCAATTTTAAGATATAACATATGATATTTTTTCTTTTATATGGAATAATTTTTTATTCTTTTCTTTGTTTATTATACTTTATTTTATCTTTTCTTTCTTCATAGAAAATGCGGATTATTTTTGGATATGATATTTTTCTGTTATGATATATTCTATCTAAAACTATTACAGATGATATTATTTAAAAAAGCTATGTTAGAATAATATCTTGCCTAATATTACTCTAACATAGCTTTTATTTTTACAATAAGCTTCTTTATAAAGTGGAATAGTGTTTGTTATATACTTCCTTTTTAATCATCTATTTTTTCTCTCACTTGTGTTACTGCAAACTGTAATACTTCTTCTACACTTGGAATCTCTCCCTTAGAAGATATTTTTTCCTGCATCGCTTTTTTAGAACTATCTTTAAAAGGATCTTGATAGGCATAATAGATTGCATTCTGCATTTCCCGTTTTACCTCTCCTACCGTAGTTTTATACTTCCTAGCTATCTTTCGGTATATTCTTCTTTTACTCATTTGTTCCGCCTTTCTCGCTCTCTCTTATCTACAAAATATGTTTATTACGCATATAAATTATAACTTATAATTCTATATTTTACAAGCATATCTATTATGCTTATCTAAAATACTATTATTGGAGGTTTTAGAATGGAAACTATAGGAGAACGTATTAAAATGTTAAGAGAAACTAAAAAAATGACACAAGTCCGTCTAGGTTTGGAATTAGGGGTAGCACAAGAAACAATATCTGGATATGAAATCGGAAGAATTGAACCCTCTAACGATATATTAATAAAGTTAGTTAATTGTTTAAATACTTCTGCAGATTACCTTCTTTGTATAACAGAAAATATCTCCCCCTCTGATTACTCTAGGAAATTAACAGAACAGGAAAATATATTGCTACATTATTTTAATCTTCTATCTTCTCAAAATCGAGAACGTGTGATAGGATACATAGATGCTCTTTCTGAAAAGGATTTGGCAACAAAAAAATAATCTTTCATCCTAAATTTATTTTTGAATAAAAGATTAAAAGTTAATTTTTCTTTTTAAATTATTCTATGCAATTTTAAAACTTAACTTTTTTCTTATTTTTTGCTTAAAACGCTGAGTTTTTTAATATTTTCCTTTTCTGCATTTTTTCCGGAATAATTAACCAACTAGCGGGGGCAAGGAACTATTCCAAAAGAAACCCCTTGGAAGACGTTGGTACTTAATGAACAGTTTCGCAAAAAGCGAGACTGCGAATTTAGTACCACGTAGTCTTACACGGAGCGAAAGCGCGGCTTCGTTGGAACAGTTCCTTGCCGGAGGCGACCCCTTTGCTCCAAATCCCCCCTGAACAACTATAAATCCTTTTTCCTTTACTTTCTCATATTTTTTCACAATCCTATTTTCTTAAATCTATACTCCCAAACCATACTCTTATAAGCAATAAATAATAACATCTTTAGTCCTATTTTTTCAGTTGTATTCTTTCATCTTTTAGAGTAAAATATAATAAAAATACATATTATTTATAAAGGATTGATCTTATGAATTACAATCAAAAATCTCCACGAGGAGAACAAATGCAAAAAAAATATAAAGTTTTTATTGATAACTATCACCGTCTATGTTCCCAAAATATGACTGCTAGTTCTAAAGAATATGAATTTATGAAATTAGATGCTCTTTTAAACAAGAAAGAAATAGAAGACTATTTATTAGAATTAAACCATAAGTTTGGATTTTCAAAAAATATTTATGAAAATATGGCAGATTCTTATTCTGCTATTATGAAAGAAATTGAAACAAGACAACAAGCCTTAGCGCAGGCACAAAGTACCGCAACTCATGAAAATGAAAATATTTCGCACAAACGGAAGAAAGGGAAACAAGGGAAACATTCACCAAAAATACGCTCTACAAAATAAGCGATCCATATATTCCCTTAGTTTTCTGTTATTTCTTCTAAGGTTATTTTCTTTTTCTTTCATAACAAGTGTATGATTTGGTTAATATTACTAAATCTATTCAAAATTTCTTTTCAAAATAATTTATCAGTAATTCTAAATATAATTATTTTATATTTGTCAATTTTAATATTTTAAAGCTTAATATTTTATTCTAAATAACCGAATATATTCATGTCAGCATTTTTAAAATATCATATTTTCTTGCTGATAAATACAGCCTTATAGGAGGAAATATAATGAAAAAAAATCCTGTAGAATTATTATCAGTAATACTATCTGGAATTACAGCTATTATCGGAATAATACTTTGTGTGTTACATTTTATCTATAAATCAACTAATCTTTTGTTGATATTATATACCTTATGTGCGTTTTTTTGGTGTCTTTCTTTTATTCTCATGTTAATTCGCTATCGTATTAGTAAGTAATTTTTTCTGTATAAAAATACTCTAAATGGCTTTTTAATCATGCAAACAGCATAATCCGAAAACCATTTAGAGCATAATAAACATAGCCTTACCCTTATACTATTTCTCCAATATCATCTCTGTCATATTAAATTATCAAATCCCTCTTAAAATATCTATTCTATATATATCTAAATCTCACTTTCAAAAGTTTCACAGAATCTCGCAGCAAAGGCTGGTGGTTCTTCCTTAGCATATAGATGTGAAATATCTCCCAAAGAAAGTACTCGAAAACTGGCAATTCCCTTTCTTCGTTCTTCCGTCACCACAGTTGTCACTGCGGTAGGACTCATACAAGTATTATGCCACAATACCATAGGAGAAATACTCATGAGATGGCTGAGCAATACACTCCCCAAACCAAAATGGCAGAACAAGACAATTGTATCCGAATTAGGTTTCTCTGCTCGGTAAAGATGCCCTTCCCTCACATAACCATATTCCTTCAATAACGCATCAAAGTTTGAAACAATCCAATCATATTCCTGTTTTACATTTGCCTCTCGAAAGGGCTGTACCTCGTACCATCTGTCATACAGATAAAGCCTTTCATCTGTTGTCCAATCTTGCGGAAGCCAATCCCAAGAAATCGTTTTTCTATCCTTGATATCTGGTCTGTTAATATACGCCGCAAATTCTCGTAGCCATTCACATTCTATCGCCGTTCTATGAAGTTTTTTTAATGTACAGGAAGCGGTATCCTTTGCTCTGCCAAGAGGTGACACATAAAATTCCTTTATATCCAGTTTCATCAGCCGCTCCGACAGATACTCCGCTTCTCTCCATCCTTTTTCTGTCAAAGAATCCGCCGCATAATCAGGATCACCATGCCTTATAATCAATATTTTCATTTTTCCTCCTGTTGATTGTTTGTTTTTTTCAAAAGCTCCTTTCTTTATGAATTTAAAACAATCTAAAAATTTTCTTGATTTCTATTTCCAATATAATAAATATCATTCAAACCAATATATACAACATAAGCAAAGATAATTTATTATCCAAAAATATTATCAAACAGGCAAAAAGTGTTAACACTTCAACTTATCTTCTCTATATTTTTCTCTTATCTCATCAATGGACACTCTATATCCATCTCTTTCCACATACCAAACAGTAAAACCATTTACTCTCTCCGCTTTCGATCCCTTTATCACAGCCGCTCCATGATGCAAATCATAGATTTCATCTCTATATCGGATCTTCGCATCTTCTGTCAAAATAGCATATACCTCTCCCTTTTTCAAAAACATCTTTTCTCCTGCCTGAAAGTATCCTGCTGCTATCATTTCTTCCATGGTAACTCGTATCGGTTTTTCATCAAATACCGCCCTTGAAATATTATCCGCAATATATTCTTCCTTTTCAATCCGCTTTGTTCCATATTTATAATACTTTTCATCACGTTCAATCATAATATAGTTTCTTCCCAATCTTTTTGCAACAGCCCCTGTCGTCATTGTCCCCCCAAAAGGGTCTAAAACAACATCATTTTCATTAGAAGAAATAGCGATAATCCGGTATAATAACTCTTCTGGCTTCTGTGTGGAATGTAATTTTTTCCCATTCTCATCTTTTAAACGCTCATTTCCCTGACATACACCAATTCTCCACACAGAGCCTAATTGTTTTCTAATTCCCTTTTCATACTCATTTTCATCCACCGTATCAGTATTTAATTCCTTCGCCGTTTTATAATGAAAAGTGAATTTTGACTTCTTCGATTTCGTCGCCCATATCAGAGTTTCATGACTATTATTTAAACGTGTGCCCATGAAATTAGGAGTCGGATTTTTTTTATGCCAAACCACATCATTAATCAGCCAATATCCAATCTGCTGCATAATTGCTCCAATAGAATAAATGCACTGCATAGAGCCAATCACCCAGATAGAACCATTTGGTTTTAATAAACGATAACATTCCTGTAACCAGCTCTTTGTAAACCTTTCATAATCTTCTAAAGTGCCAAACTGATTGTCCCATTCATCATTACAACCATCAAATTCTGTTCCCTCAACACGATTTAGCACCCCGTCCACTCTCATCCAATAAGGAGGATCTGCAAAGATTAAATCCACTGTTTCACTCTCGATTTTGCTCATTTCTTCTAATGTATCACCACATAATATTCTACTTTTCAAATCCTCTCGCCCTCATAACCTTTCTAAATTCTTTCCCGTCGGAAATAATTCATTACGAAGTTGTATATATTCTAGTTTATCCAATATCAAAACCTAATTAAAAAATACTAACTTCTCCTCTGGTTCTGTTGCAGATTCAATTTTTTCCGCATATAAAACTGGTCCTTCTCCCTGATAAAGCGGAGAATATTCCTGTTTTACAACAGCAGTGAGGTAAATCCATTCTCTCTTTTTTAATTTCTTTATGATCTCTTTTGTATTCGATACAGCATGGCAAAGAGGTCCAATAAACCGAATATCATCTACACAACAAGTCATCGCAAAACGCCCCGGAACAAAAGAAGTATCTGCCATACGATTATTTTTATAAACTTGTACACGCATTTTCATTGTCTTCCCTGCATAACGTTCTGGATTATCCATCGCATCAATATACCATACTCCAAAATCTGTATCTTCTAATTCTATCTCATTTTGCGTGATATCATAAGGCAGCGCTTCTTCCTCTGAAGGCTCACTTCCATCTGCATTTTCCATATAAACCTGTGCTCTAGGATTTACCGCTTTTACACTCCTCCTATAAGAAGCCTTTTTTGTATTCTCATCACATCGATTAAAAATTACCATATCTGTATTCGTAAACTGTTCCATCACAATAGACCGCATATTATTCAAATATAAATCAAACGTATTCGCCGCCACTGTTGTAATAATCTGTACAATTTCCCATCTTCTAGGCAATTTCATCGTCATCATCTTTTCCAGCCGCCACATACCATTATATTCAATCAGAATTTTCTCCGGCTGATACTTTTTAGAACATTCCTGTAAATAAGCCTCTGTAAAATCCTCTTCATCTTCCACCTGCTCCAAAAAAATATTATATTTATTTAAAACAGTTTCATCATATTCTACTTCCCCTTCTTCACAAGCAATCAACAAAGTCTTTTCTCCCGTTGAAAATTGGTCATCTTCTACCGTTTCTCTAATAAATGATGTCTTTCCACTATCCAAAAAACCCGTAAACAAAAAAACTGGTATCTCCATTATCCCCAACCTCCATTTTTTGTGTTTCTTTCCATCATTCTCAAGCCAAATGGAAAAGTTTTTCTAATTTTTCAGATTCCAATTCAGAACCTATCACACAAAGCCTTCCTGTATAATCTGGAGAACACTTCCGAATTTCATATTCTCCCGGCACTAAATCAAACTGCATCCATTCTCCATTTTCTCCCGAAATAATCCCCTTTGCGCGCAATATCGTACCATATTCATTTCCATTTGCTAATTTCTCCAAAATTTCCTTTAAATCTGCCTCTGAATACTTATGAGGAGTTTCTTTCCCCCAACTGGTAAATACTTCATCTGCATGATGATGTCCATGCTCATGGTGATGATGTTCACATCCACATTCCTCTCCATGTTCATGATGATGCCCTTCATGACACTCCTCTCCATGCTCATGATGATGCCCTTCAT